>PKEA01000040.1 GCA_002862805.1 Flavobacteriaceae bacterium
ATTTTTTGTTTTTGTCTGAAGCGTAATCTATGTATTCATCAATAAAATTAGATGGTTTCTGTATACTAGTACTTAGTAATTCAATTATTTGAGCTAATTCTTTTTCTTTGTTGTTTTCTTTTAAAATGTAATCCAAAAGAGAGAAGTTCAATATTCCTTCTCTGCTAAAATCAGATTCCAAGATATCAGGAAATAAATTTTCGATTTCTTTTAGTTCAAAATTATATGGCAGAGGTTTATTATTTGTAAAACTCTTCAAGAAATCATTATCTTCTGTAGTAATTGTACCTGGATAGAAATAAGAAATATAATGTGAATAGCTTTCATCAATATGACCATAACGTATTAGAAAATTTATTAATTCAATATTTTGAATTTTATAATTAACATCAATATCCTTAGTTATTATTATTTCTTTACCTTCTATAATTTCTTTTACATTAATACTTATTTTATCTTTTAGGCCATCTAAACAATTTTGGAAATACTTATCAGTTATAATATCTTTAACTTTTTTTGTAGTTAAAGCTTGTTTCTCATTTACAAGTTTCTCGATTTCTTTTTTTAATTCATTTATTCTTTTTTTACCATCTAAATTTACACAACGATCTTTATAATTACCTATTTCGGATTCTAAATCCTTAAAAGAGAAACTAACACTTTTACTTGATAAGCTGCTGTAGTTATTATTGTGATATGTATGATAGCTAAAAGTAATGTTTTTATTTATTGAAGTAAATATTTTAAAATTATCATCTTCTAAAATTTCAGTAATAGAGCATTCTTTATTATCAATAGTTATACTTTTTATACTATTTATTTCTGGAAAATTTATTACTTGATTTTCATAAAAACGCATAATGTAAAAAGATCTTAATTCTTTAACATTTTGAGGTATTTCAGACGATATTACATCAATATTAGACTCAATTGTTTCAATTTGCTTATCAATTTCTATTGACTTGTTTTTAAAATATGGACCTAATTGATTAAATATCTTGTAAACATATCCTTTTTGACTATTTAAATTATCAAAATCCGTTGGCTCAACATTTTTATACATCATCATTGCCAAAAGTTTTGTTTTGTCTAAATTATCCCCGATAATGTCATTATAAATCTTATATTCATTATTTATGGAGATTAAAGTTCTTTTATCAGATAAATAACGAGCAACTTGTTTTATAAAAGATTTTGGTATTTCATCTTTTATGATATCCTTATTTTCCAATAATTCTGAACTAGAATTGGAATAATTAATAACTGGAATTACTGGAACTATAAAATCAAAAAATTTTGCTCTTTCATCTTGCTTAAAAGTATCATCTTGAACTGCATAAATAAAAGTAATTTTTCTTTTAGTCTTTATAGGATCATAATTATTTATCAAATAGTTTATTTCTCTAAGCTTTATAAATATTTCTGTGTTTTTAAACCTATCTAAATCTTCAATAAAAACTACATTAAAAGGGTTTTTTTCGAAAAAATATAAAATTTCGTCAATTTCATTTTCAAAATTTACACTTTTTTTATCATCACTGTTTTCGATTTCGGCATCTTGAAAACTAAATTTAGTTAATTTAAAGTTTAAAATAAATCCCATTGTTTTGTAAAGGAAATAAATTGCTCCTCCCAAAAAATATAAAGTATAAATTATATTACCAATTTTAGAATAAAAATCACATCCAAGAATTTTTATGATGTCTTTTAATAAATTTGGGTTAAAAAAATAAGTTAGCGAAATCAACCATAGGAAAATAAATACTGATTTTATTTCAATATTTTTTTGATTGACAATTCGTTTAAATCTAGACTCTGGAATTTTATTTTGTTCAACTTTATAAAACAACTGTTTAAGTATGCAATACTCAATATCTTTTAAGTTGTGATCTTTTTCATCAAAAGTTGCTAATGAAATATTTAAGTATTTATAGTGTGTATATCTATCTTCAAATGTTTTTAAAATTGAACTTTTTCCAGAACCATAAGGCCCCGTTAAAGCCACATTTTTAGTATTTATATTATCAACGGAATACTTTATAATCTCACTGTATTTATCATCATCATTATCTAGTATTATTGGCGTAAAATCTTCAAAACCTCTAGGATTAGATAAAGGATTGTTTTTATTTAATTTTCTGTAGTAATTACTTAACCAATGAATAGTATTTAGAATAAGATTTTTATATAAATCTTTACATTTAATTATTATACCATTTTTAGAAACTTCCTCCATAGTTAAATTTATTTGACTTATATTTAATAATAATGATGTATAACGCTAATATTATTGTGACAACTATAACAGAATAACAACTTCAAAAAATCATATATTAAACATTTGATATTAGTGTAACAAATAGTAAGATCTATAAATAATCCGCAACTATATTAGTTGTGTTTACAAAGCTCTTATAATCTCTAAAAATTTTTTTGCAGTGTAACAACCTTCAACATTTTTGTTTTCGAAAACCATAAAATATTTAAAATTTTCGCCTGCTTTTTCCGCCCATTTTTTACCTAAAATGTTTTTAGATTTACTTTCATCATTATCTAAAAAATCGCCTTTAGTTTCTACTAAAACGATATTTTGATTTTTTGTGTAAAGAATGAAATCTGGATAATGGTTGTTGCTAAAACCATTTAAATAAAAACCTTTGTCTTTTGTTACTGAGTTTCTATGCCAGAATAAAATATTTTCTTGTGATGCAATATCCATTATTAAGCTTTGCTCAAAATTATTCATGTCACCTTCACGTTCATAGAGAGATTTGTCAATTTTTGCTCCTTCTTTACTATGTATAAGTGTTTCTTTGAATTTAAAACTAGGTTTAACAATTATCTTGTTTGTATCAAGTAGTCTACTAAATTCTTCTTTTGCATGCTGATTTGATAATTCTAAAATTTTAGCTTTTATTTTATAAATATAGTTGTACTCATTGTTTACAGCATCAATTATTTCCTCTGTAGTAAATTCACTAAATATTCTTTCAACATATTTTTTTATTTCTTGCTCTGGTATTGGTGTCATATTACCAATTTTGCTTACCATTATATTTGCAATTTCTTTTACTTGCTTTTCTTTCGGTTTAGCTACAATTGTTTCAATCAACATTTTTTTCGCCTGGATACTAAATTTAGAAATTATTGCATCTTTACGAATTTCATCATAATCAACCTTTACAATTTCTGCACTAACACTATTAAAATCAATATCAATATCTTTTGATGATAATTTAAAAGTGCTTAATAATTGGTCTCTATTCAAAAAAACTTCTCCTTGGCTTAATTCTTCAAAAACTAACTCACGACTTAAAATATCTGTTTCAAGTTTTTTGTAAAATTGAGGTAATTCGATGCTTTCAGCTACTTGATGGAAGTGCTCAACAATTTTGTAACGTTTTGGTTCTTTTCCCATTTCTTTTAAAAGGTATTCTGTGCTATCACCTGTATCTTCTGTTAATCTAGTTTCAAAAGCATTACCTTGTTCTATTGCTTTTTGAGTTATTTGATTTAATGTTGCGTTGTTAATAGGTTTAAACTCTTTCTCTGTTGGGTCAAATTCAATTGCATCTATATTGATATTTGTAATATCATTATCGTCAAATTGAATATTATTAGCATTTTCTTCAGATGTGCCAAATAAATCTCTGCTCAAGGCTTCTTTGTCTGATATTTGCGATACGTTGTTTTCGGTTATAATTTCTTCAGCGTAATAATCTTTATTACTAAATCCTGCATCCTGCAACCCTTTTACGATATTGTTTAATGTTTCGTTAAATTTTGCAGATGCTGTTAAAACAAAAGACAAGTTTAATAATGGTTCTTTATGCTTTAAAACATAAGGTTGACGTAATACTCTACCTAAAATTTGTTCTACTTCAACTGCTGATGACTTATCTGCTAATGAAGCTAGAATATAGGCAAATGGACAATCCCAGCCTTCTTTTAGTGCATTGATAGTTATGATGTATCGAACAGGACAATTTTCATCCATTAAATCAATCCCCTTTAATTCATCTAAACCACTAACTTTGATTTTGATTTGTTCTTCGGGTATTTTTAGTTCAATTAGTTTTTCTTTAATCCTAGTGTAGGTTGTATTGTCACTTCCTTTAATATTTGATTGTGCTTGAAATAAAATTATTGGGCGTATTTTTTTTCCACCTTCTAGACTTTCTTGAATTGCTAATTGTTCTAATTGTCTTTGTAAATGTAATGCGCTGTTAATTACTTCCTCCTTTCGACTATGATTATAAACAATAACAGGAAGTTTTACCATGTGCTCTTTTTTCAATTCAATAGCATTGACATAACTAACAATGTTGCTGTTCTTTTTTGGTGTAGCAGTCAAATCCAATACAAATGAAGGATTTAGGTTTTGTAACATTTCAACACTTAAATCACTTTCTGCATTATGACTCTCATCTACAATTACTAAAGGATTAAGACTTCTGATAATATTAATTAACGCACTTTCGTCTGTATCTGGTAAAACTAAATCTTGCTCTACAACTGTATCTCTAAATGCTTCTAATGAACCGTTTTGTTGGTATATTTTTCGGTCGTCTTTTTTCTTTGAATTTATTCGCAAACTACTGAAATTGAATACGAAAATATTTAATTGTTCAGAGACAGAAGTTGGATTGAAATTAGCTCCTTGCAATAAACTTTCTTTTTCATAAACTTCTACACTATGATTAAATAAAGAGTTTAATTTTTGGCGGTATGGATGTGAAGCATCTGATAAACTAGATGCTGTTTGCTGTAATAAATTACTCCAAGGCACAAGCCAAACTACAACTTTTGGTCTGCTGCTATCGTAAGTGTTAAAAATAGAATGAATTGCATTACATGCTATAAAAGTTTTTCCTCCCGCTGTTGGTACTTTGATTGCGATGTGAGGTGTATTAATTATATTATCTTTATATGGCACCATACCACTATATGAGCCATCAAGTTTTAATTCATATGGACCTACTTTATCTTCCCAATAATGTTTGAAAGCTGTTGCAGGTTTAGTATACTTTTGAAGGTATTCTAAAAATAATTCTAAATCTGTAATAACCTGTTGCTGATAGGATTTTAACTCCATTTGTTTTTTATTAATCTATTTGTTTCAAAATCTAAAGAATTTGAATTGTTTATATATTTTGAAGTTTTTCAATCCACTCATTAAATCTTGGACATTTGCTTCTAATTTTGTTTATACCAATATCTTGTGCGATAAGACTACCATGCGTTACTTTTGAATAATCTTTAATAATTCTATGTAATCTTTTTGAAGGAGCTGTTAAACTACTGTCATTTATTAACTCAGGATTTTCATTATCATTAATGGTTTGTACTAAATAATTATAATCTAGAAATTCACTTTCTTCAAATCCATTATCAAAAACACTTAAATCAGAAAACAATATTCCTTCAAACTCATGCAATTGTATGTATGGAATAAATCTATTTTGATGAGCAGTTGTTATTTCATTCAACATCCCTTGTTCCATCAATTCCATCCCATTAATTTTATTAACATTTTGGCTAGCTTGTAACCAATTAGGATATTCGTGGAATTCATGTATCCCATAAAAATCTATTAATGTTGATACATAAGCTGTAGGATCTTGTTTTAAATGAGTTTCAATTTGAAATTTTAATGATGTCCATCTTACAATACCTCCTGCGGTTTTTTTTATAGTTGGATTTTGAATAAAAATACCTAATTGATTAAAATGTGGTTGCAAAACATCATTACAAAATTCTTGTTCTGTTTGTCCTTCACAAATAATTATTAAACGCTTCATATTATCTCTTTATAAAAGGCTGCCCCGAGTTAATAATATTTTGTTCCCATAAATCACCTAATGTGAATTTTTCAAACCATATTTCTAAATCTTTAGAATTTAATCTATTAAAAACTGTCTGATTTTCTTCAACACTTCTGTCAATTGTTACAACATCTTCAGGTTCAAATTTGGAAATTAACCCAGGAGATTGAGTAGCTACAATTATTTGTGATTTACTTGAAGCTGCTTTTATCATACCGGCCAATTTTCCAATTGCAAATGGATGTAATCCTAATTCAGGTTCGTCAATTATAATAACAGAAGGAGGAGAAGGTTGCATTAATAATGTTGCCAATGCAATAAATCGTAATGTACCGTCTGATAATTGATAAGCAGAAAAGTTGCTCTCTGAATCCCCTTTATCAACCCAACGTAACGCTATTTCGTTTTCATCTAAGCGACTTGGTTCTAAAATAAGTTTATCAATATATGGTGCTATTGATTGTATTGTTTTTTCAATACGCATAAATATTTTAGGGTGTTTTTCTTTTAATAAATAAAGAAAAGCAGGTAGATTTCTACCATCTTGTTTTAAATATTGATTGTCGTTAATGTCACAATCTCTTCTTAAAAATGAAGTTGAAGATGTGTCATGAAAATGGAAAACTTGAATATTTTTTAAGTGATTACCAAGATAATTATTACGATAAGAACCGTTTTTAGGTATATTACTTTCTTCTAAATTATAGCTTATATAATAATTTTGATTAAATGCTTCCCTTTCAACATTAAATCCAGAAGCTTCTCTGTCAAAAAACAATCCTCCCTCTTTAGTTTGAATTAAATTAAAATAATATGCATTGTTGTTTCCATTGCCACTATCAAAAATTAATTTACCGTATAAACTTTCTGTTGTTTTTCTTCCGAAATACAATAAATTATCCGCTTTTTCTTCTTGAACAAATTTTTGTAGCCTCAAATTAAAAATAGCATTGATTAATTTAAAAAAGGAAACAAAATTACTTTTACCTACACCATTACTACCAATAAGAATATTTATTGGTTTCATTTCTAATTTTAAATCTTTTATAGATTTATATCCTTTTATTTCTAAATAGTCAATCATAAATTATATGTTTTATATCTAATTAATACCATTTGATTAACTAAAATCGTGATATGTCTCTTGGTATTTTTTTAAAAATAATATGATGCTTTAACATGAATTCTTTCTCTAACAAGCAATTGTCTGCATAAATTATGTATTGACTCGCTTTGTGCTTAATTTTAGCCATAAAGTCATAATCTACAGTTGTTGTTGCATTTTTATTGTAATAAAAATAATAATCCGTTTGATCTTTTGAACCAATGCGATAATTTACTTCTTCTAAATTATTTGAGAAAGAATATGATGTTCTCGTTTCAGAGTACCATATATATTTTAATATATTTTCTATGCCAACAGTTTCATTAAGCATGTTGTTTTCTAGAAACAAAGTGTCTCCTAATTCAAAGAAATCGAAACTGCCCCCTGTTCCTTCAATAATTCGTTTATTATCACCATAGCCTTTAATTACCCTTTTTACTCTTTCTGCTGTAATTGTATTTGCATAGTCTTCCATTTCAATTAAAATGAATTTTCTATTACCTCCATCTTGTTTGTTAAGATTTAAAACAGCATGAGCAGTTGTACCTGAGCCTGCAAAACTATCTAGTATAATTGAATCCTTCTCTGTAGAAACTGTAAATAAAAATTTTAAAAGCTCTGACGGTTTCGGAAAATCAAAAGTTTTTGATTCGAAAATTTCTTTCAATTCATTTGTTCCTTGGGTATTTAAAAAATCTGCTATTAAAGCTTCTGGATATTTATTTACATAGTCATTTTCTCTCTCTTTCATATACACCCTATCTTTATCAAAATGAACTAAATTGTTATTAAATCTTTCAATAAAAGTATCTGCACCCCATCTCCATATACCATTTTCATTACCTCTTTTTCTTGGTCTAAAACATTTATAACCTTTTGAAATTAAATCTTCATTTTCTTTTTCATAAACAGGAGTATTATTTAAATCATAATCAAAAAGCAATTTTATTAAGTTTTCACTTTCATTATAATAAATTGAATAACCCATTTTACTTCTTTGAGGCAAAGTATCTCCACCTCCTTGCATTTCTAAAGCTCTTGTACTATAAAAGCCAATATCATCTTTTAAATTAAATTTTTTATCATTCTTTAATTGATATGGAAAAAATGAAAAATCTATTTTTCTGTAACATAAAATATAATCAGCAGTTGTTATTATTCTATGATTACCAGTATCATTTTTTGAACCACTACTTTGCTTTCTAGTGATTAAACCTAAATAATTGTTAGGACCAAATATTTCATCACAAATTAATTTCAGATGTGCTTGTTCATTGTCGTCAATACTTATAAAGAGAGCACCATCTTTAGCCAAAAGTTTATGTAATAGTTTTAAACGAGGATACATCATACATAACCATTTGTCATGTCGTGTTAAATCTTCACCATCTTTGCCTACTACTTCTCCTAACCATTTTTTTATTTTTGGATGATTAACATTGTCGTTATAAACCCAACTTTCATTACCTGTATTGTATGGAGGGTCAATATATATACACTTTATTCTACCCTCATATTCTGGTAAAAGACTTTTTAAAGCTTCTAAATTATCACCATGAATTATTTTATTACCAACGTTTGTAGGCTCTTTTTTTTCTGTGCCATTATCAAAACCATATTGTGGCTTCAATATTTTGAAAGGTACATCTTGATGATGATTTATTACTTTTTCTTTTCCTATCCAGTTTAATGTTGGCATTCGTTAACTATTAAAATATGATGATTATAAAAAAATTGAACAGTTTTATTTATACTTAAAAAAACCAATAAAAATGGTTTAATAACCTATTTTGAAATCTAATTGTATTTTATGCAATTACTAATTCACAAACATACAAAAAACCTATGTAAAGTAAAATGTGTAAAACCGTATTTACGTTAAAAATGAAGAAAAATAGTGCAAATTTCAGCAGGGTGTAGGGTGTAGGGAAAAAACGTGTAAAAGATTTTTATTTTTTTGGAATTAAAAAAAACGGATTTATTTGAGGAATTGGGTGCAAACTGCACTTTGTATTTTATTGATTTGCTTTTAATTGTACTGATGTTGCTAGAAAATTTGAAAAGTAAAAAAACTAAAAATGTTTGTGTGAAAATTTGGTTACACCCCTTACACCCCGAGCCCCCTAACCCCCAAAGGGGGAATAAAAGGTGGTCAGTTGGCAGAAAAAAAAGTGGATATCCTAACGAGAATTTCTTTGTCTTTCCAAATTGATTTTTATCTGTTTTGGAGAAACTGAAACAAGTTCAGTTTGACAAGCATTCTATTTTTGGGACATCCACTTTTGCTTTTTTTGGGTTTATATTTCGGATTGTCGGTTGGTTTGATCTACTTCTTCGTAGGTAAATTCTTTTACTGCGTAGACTGGACTTCCTTTTCGCATTAGTCTTGTGAAATTGTGTTTTTTTAAAGCTTTTCCGATTTTGTTTATTGTTCCGTCGTTAATAGTGATTTTTGCTCTTTCAGCTAATTTTGCGGCTATTTGTGAAGCGTTTAAATAGTGTGTGGCATTTTCTCTATCGCAAGGTTCAAACCATGTTAAAAGCAATTCTTCTTCTGGGCTTCGTAGTTGGTATTGTTCGTTGTTTTCAGTGATGTTTTTGATTTCTTCTTGGTCGAACCAATGTCTGAATCCTGTTTTAAATAAATACAAGGCTTGTGATAATACATTGTCAATATTGATTTCGTGTTGGTATTGGATGTTTTCTACTTCAAAACAAAGGAATCGTCTGCTTCCTGTACTGTCGTTTAAGAATTGTGCTGTGTTGACACTTCCGGCAAATGATGCGCGTCTTGGCATGGTTTCGTTGTTGTGTCCGTAGGCTTTTCTCATTCTGATTTGTGTCTTTGTGATGATTTCTTTTAAGCTTCCAATTTCGGAACGGTTTAGATTTTCTAATTCGTCCAGGTTGATTAACATACATTCTGAAAGCTGCACTAAAGTGTCTTTGTTGTTCGGGTTTATGGTTCCAGAGAACAAATACTCTTTTAATTTTCTAGGTACTAGTTTTTCTACCCAAGTAGTTTTTCCTAATCCTTGTTTTCCACTGAATACAATTACAGTGTGATTGATTACTTTGTCATCTAATACACAACCTACCATTGCTACCATCCATTTTTTAAAACACTCTTGCCAAAGGTCTTGTTTTGTTGTGGTTATGGTGTTTGCCAATTCTAAAATGTAATCTGTTTTTTCATCATACGATGGTAGATTGTAAAAGTAATCTTCGAACGGATTGTATAATTCACAGAAATCGGAATACAATAGGTTTCGCAAAGAAGAAAGATTTGTTTTGATTCTTCCTTTTAAACATTCTCTAAGCATTGAATTTTCTATAAAATCATTCATTACATGCCATTTCTTTTTGCCGAAATACTGAAACTCTAACTTGCCTGAAACCATGTTGTGCCGAAAGACATATCTTGTGGATAGGAATAGTTCTAATCGGTCAATTTGAGTGGGTTTTGGTTTGTCTTCATCGTCTTCGTCATAGAAGTCGCCTCTCGACTCCGCTTGAGGTGACAGGTTTTGATTGTTTGATTTTTTGGAATTTGATTTATTTAATTGACCGATTTTTGAGCTCTCGACTCCGCTCGAGTTGACAAACTTAGAGTATTCCTCTTTGCCAAATTCGTGAATGTTACCGTAGGCGCTGTGAACGGTTTGTGTTACTTCTTTTTCGTCATAGCCAAAGTCTGTTAGTATGAAACTTAGTGCTTCGTTTAATGAAATGCCTTTTCGGTTTAGGTTACACGCGAGTTGGTGTACGAATACGTTTCGGCTACCTGTCGCGTATTGCACTTTTTTTTCGGTGAAGCGGATGCAGTGATTGTAGATGGCTTCGCAGTTTGAAGTTTCAAGTTTCAAGTTCAAGGTTGTTGAAGCTTCGACAGGCTCAGCTTGACTGGATTGGTTTGAGGCTGTCCCGCTCAAACACATCTCGCCCCTCGACTCCGCTCGGGATGACAGCATTTCATTTTGCTCTCCTGTGACAAATGTCTTTGCAGCTTCGTTAAGATAGAGGTTATCATCGAATGAGTAGAAACATAGTCGGGTTATGTCTTTTCCGGATTTGTCTATTTCATGATTTAATAGGGTTTCGTAGTGTTTTTGGATGGCCAAAAAGGTTTCTTTGTGGTCTTCTTTTTTGGTGTTTACTTTTACTAAAATCTTTAATCCATTGCCTGATGGACTTATGAAACTTGCATAAGTAAACTCACTTTTTGAAGCAACCTCCTTCGCCTTTGCTAAGTTAGCTGTGCTTAATTTATCGATGTCTAGGATTATGAAATTGGAGTATGCTTCCAGAAATTCCATTTTTCTACCACCCACAAATTTTCCTGAAGGAGTGAATGCAGGTAATGATTTTTTGGCTTTTTCATAGGCTTCTAGTTTGTTTTCGGCTAATGATTTACGCAAATAGGTTATCCCTGGTCTGTACTTTCCTGTTTTGATTTCGTGCAGGATTTCGGGAATTGTTTTGTGTTCTATTACTTCGTTGAAGTTTTTGAAGATTGTTATCATGTTTGAGTGAAAAGTGATTAGTGATTAGTGAATAGCTTTTATTTTGTCCCTTCGACAAGCTCAGGATGACAAATGATTTTAGCCACCCCGCCCGATGGGCACCCCTCCAGAGGATGGGAAATGTTGTTGTGATTGCAATCACATACTTCGCAGGTTCCGTTGCACTTTTGCATACTATTTTCCTTTGAATGATTTGTTGTAGTGTTCTTGTAGTAGTTTTTCAACGTCAGATAGTTTGTAGTAGATTTTGCTTCCTACTTGACTGAATGAGATTTTGCCTTCATCTCTCCAGGTTTGTGCTGTGCGTTTTGAGACTTTCATCAGCATAATGAATT
>PKEA01000076.1 GCA_002862805.1 Flavobacteriaceae bacterium
GGAACAGGTATCGTAATTGCTTTTGGGTTATTCATAACATTCATACTATATTTTGTATTTAAAGTACAATCAGATTCAAAGTATGATAATGAATTGGTAACTGAAGATTATTATAAAAAAGAGCAACAAGTTCAAGGTGATATTGAAAAGCAACAATCTGCTAATAAATTAGAGCATAAAGTTGTTGTTACTAAAACTCAAGAAGGATTGATTGTTAGTTTTCCTGAAGAATTTGATTTTAAAAATATTAAAGGTAAAGTGTCCTTATATAGACCGTCTAGCCAAAAGTTAGATTTTGAGATGCCAATTTCATTATCTTCTTCAAATTTGCTCATACCTAAAAGTAACTTGGTAAGCGGTCTTTGGGACATTTCTATAGATTGGGAATATGACAATTTTAGTTACTTAAATAAAGAATCGATTTATTATTAATTGTAGATGTTATATACAGCAGTCATATTTGGTCTAATTAGTAGCTTTCATTGTATTGGAATGTGCGGACCAATTGCAATGATGCTACCTGTTGACAGAAATAATGAAACAAAAAAAATAGCTCAATTATTAATTTATCATACAGGTAGGTTAACAGCCTACGCTTCTTTAGGATTACTATTTGGATTATTAGGAAAAGGTTTTTTCTTAGCCGGAATGCAACAACAATTATCAATTGCTGTTGGTATTTTAATGATTATTTTTGCAGTAGTTCCAGAAAGAGTATTAGCAAGTTATAATTTTTCAAAACCTATTTATAAAGTAATTTCAAAAGTAAAATCAAGTTTAGGAAGCCAATTTAAAAATCGTTCTTATAAATCGTTTTTTACTATTGGTTTATTAAATGGATATTTACCTTGCGGAATGGTTTATGTTGCGTTATTTGGAGCCTTAGCAATGCCAAGTTTAGAATTTAGTATTTTTTATATGCTTTTATTTGGTATAGGAACAGTTCCAATGATGAGTATGGTTGTTTTAATAACAAATCTAGTTTCAATTCCTATTCGAAATAAAATACAAAAAATAATTCCTTTTTTAGCAGTATGTATTGGTGTTTTATTTATAATTAGAGGTTTAGGTCTCAATATTCCATATATTTCTCCAAGTACTATGAGTTTATTTGTACAAAGTGAAGCAAATTGTCATTAAGAGTTTTTAATTAGTTTATTGATAAAAAAAGCATCAAAAACCGAAAGTTTTGATGCTTTTTTATTTACTAAAAGTATAAATTTAGTTTACAATAACCTTTTTAGTTACAGAACCATTTTCAGAAGCTAACTGCACTAAATAAAAACCTGTTGAAAGGTTGTTTACATTATAAGTTTCGTTACTTATTGTAGACGGGTTTTTAATTTCTTGAATAATTTGTCCGTTTACATTATAAATAGTAATTGAATTTAATTCTATAGAACTTGAAATAGAAAAAGATCCATTTGAAGTTGGGTTTGGATAAATAGAAATATTATTTGTAGTTACAAAACTATCTGAACTTAAAGTTGCACATTGAGTTGTGTATATTTCACAAACATATTCTGGATGATCAATAAATGGGTTTCTGTTACCTTGTCTAATATATATTGCATTGTTTCTACCTATTTCTCTTGCGCTAACAGGATCATTTAAATGCCAAGTTAATAATATATTTAAAAAAGTATTATTTAAAACTTGATTTGAAGTATTATTAAACATATCATACGACCAACCAGCAACTTGACTTTCATAACGAGTAATAAAATAAAAGTACATTCTTGCAATATCTCCTTTAAACTCATCAATTGGTTCAAAAACAGTACCTGAGTAACCTGCAGAATAGCCTGAATTTAAATTATTCCCTTTTTTAGATCCATTTGAATAGGTATTTGAAGCAGTTTGAACCCTCCCAAAAGGAAAATTACCTCTTTGTGCATTTACATATTTATCAGACGGAACTACAAAATGTGCATCTGAATACATTGGAGTTGCAGAAGAGAATACTGATTGAGGAATTATATGCTCTCTGTTGTATTTTTGACATTCTGCTGTTCCACCAGAACCGTCATCTTGGTTAACTCCGTAGGTAAAAAAGCATTCTGTACCGGTTGGGTTTTCCGTATACATGTCTAATAATGATCCGTCATTTTCATAGTATGAATCAACGTCAGAAGTCAAATAAGTAGTATATAATCCTGAATAACCAGGATCACTTGTACCAGATGAAATAATATTAAATAACTGCGTCTTTAAAGTATAACCACTTCCTGTTGCAGAATCATAATAACCAGCAGGAATTTGTGCAAAACTTATTGAAATACTCAATAAAAATAACAATGTAATTTTCTTATTCATAATTTTATTTTTTACGTTCTAATAATGCCATATAAAATCCATCAAAACCGCTTTCATAAGCTAAAACTTTCTTGTCTTTAACGAAAGTAAAGTTTTTCCCTGATTCTGTAGTTAAGAAATGTTTAACTTGCTCTTCATTTTCAGAAGGTAAAATTGAACATGTTGCATATACCATTTTACCACCTGGTTTTACAATTTTAGAATAGTTTTCTAATACTTCAGCTTGTACTTTTCTAATATTATCTATAAACTCGGGTTGTAACTTCCATTTGCTATCTGGGTTTCTTTTCATTACACCTAATCCACTACAAGGAGCGTCAATTAATACTCTGTCAGCAGTTCCGTGTAATTTTTTTATCGATTTTGAACCTTCAATAACTCTGGGCTCTATATTAAAAGCGCCGTTTCTTTTTGCTCTTAATTTTAATTGCTTTAATTTACTTTCATATAAATCCATTGCAATTAATTGCCCTTTATTTTCCATTAAAGAAGCTAAATGTAATGTTTTTCCACCAGCACCAGCACAAGTGTCTACAACTCTCATTCCTGGTTTAACATCTAAAAAGTAAGCAACTAATTGAGATGAGGCATCTTGAACTTCAAACATACCGTCTTTAAAAGCTTGAGTCATGAAAACATTAGCTCTTTCATTAAGTACTAATGCATCATCATAACCTTCTACCGCATGAGTTTCAATATCTAAATCCATTAAAATAGAATGAACAACATCTCTAGTTGTTTTTAGAGTATTTACTCTTAAAATAACTTCTGCTTGTTGGTTTTGAGCAGATAATTCTTTGGTCCAAATTTCTTCTCCAAGTTCTTTAATACCTAATTCGTCCATCCAATCAGGGATAGACTCTTTAAATTTTCTTGTTTTAGATAATTCATCAAAACGACCTTTTATTTTTCTTTCAGGAGTATTTTCAAAATATTTCCAATCTGGAAGTTTAATTCCTCTTAAAACTGCCCAAACGGCAAATATTCTCCAAATATTGTCTCTATCATAAGGCTCTTTGACTTCTGCAATTTCAGCATATAGTCTTCTCCATCTAACAATTTCATAAATTGTTTCTGCAACAAATTTTCTATCGTTGCTTCCCCAACGTTTGTCTTTTTTTAAAGCTCTTGATACCACTTTATCTGCATATTCTCCATCGTTAAAAATGGCTAATAATGAATCAATAACTGTAAAAACTAAATTTCTGTGTAATCTCATTTTTTCTTTTAATCAGCCTGCAAAGATATAAATAAAATCAAAAAGTCCTGCATTTAGCAGGACTTTATATTAGTTGTTTCTTCCGTTACTTCTAGAACTACTAGATCTTGTTCCACTTGAATTTCTATTTGAAGATGAACTTGAAGAACGTGTACTATTTTTAGTATTACTTGACCTTGGTGAAGTTGCTCTAGGTTGTGAAGTACTTCTTGGATTACTTACACTTTTAGGTTGAGACTGACTTCTTGGAGCATTATATCCATTTGAATTATTCGTTCTAGGTGAAGAAGTCGCTTTTGGTGAATTACTTCTAGGCTCTACATTTCCTCTAGGTGTAGAATTTATCTGAGAAGTTGTTCCTCTAGGTGAGTTAGTTCCTCTTGGCGATGTTGTTTCTCTAGGTGAACTATTTCTTGGACTACTTGTTCTAGGCTCTACATTTCCTCTTGGTGTATTAGTCCTAGGAGTAGATGTGTTTGCTCTTGGAGAACTATTTCTTGGTTCATTTGAAGCCATTTCACTTCTTGGTCTAACGTTTCTAATAGGTCTGTTGTTGTCTAACTCATGTCGGTTTGAATATCCATTATTTCTATGAGAAAAAGATCTATTAGGATGTCTTGTTTCATAAGCATAACTTCTTCTTGTTGAATACATTCCGTAAGCTCTATGACAACTTCTATAGTTAACATAATGATAGGTATGGCCAAAGTTAATATGTAAGCTAATATGATTTCTATATCTAAATATAGGAAACGGGTTCCAATTATAGTAATAACTTGGATAATAGTTCCAATACCAAATTGAAGAATATGGACGGTAATTTCTTACCCAAAAAACATTATAAATAATTGGTCTATTTACATAAACGGGTTCATAAATATAATTTTCTCCATACATATATACATTTCCAACTACTTGAACTTGAACATTATTTTTATTATCTCTTTCCACTTCAATAGTGGCAACATCTTGGTAAGTATCTTTATCTAATACAGATTGAATAATGATTAAATGCGCATCTCCTTCAACAGATTCTATAACTCTTAAATAATCTACATAATTATCATTGTTTAAATCTAAATTAGATAACTGAGTTTTAGGATCATTTATTCTATTTTCAAAATCTTCTAAATCTTTTGCTTCACCAAAAACTGATGCAATTGCTCTTAAATCTAAATTATCACTAATATCAGAACTATTTGCTCTAACTGTAGTTTTATCTTGTGCATAATTACTCATTGGTAATATAAATGCCAATAAAAGGCTAAGTAGTATTTTCGTTTTCATAATTGTATGTTTTAAGTTAAACATTCTATTTGATAATAAATAACCAATTACTGTGCCAACTTTATTTTTATATCCATATGAAAATTAAAGATAAATTGTATTTTAGCAGTAAATACTATTGGTTATGAAGGTTAAATTTATTTTGGGATTTTGTTTTTTATTCTTGTTTTCTTGTTCTAAAAAAAATGATTTCCCCTCTTTTTTTCAAAAAGTAAACGTAAAAGTACTACATGAAGAGTCTTTGAGTAGTAGAGCAATTTTAATAGATAATAATACACTTTGGTATACTGGAAATAATGGAATATATGCTTCAATTGATTTAATAAATCAAGTAAGAAATAATGGTTTTGTTGAAATAGATTCTTTAAGACCTGAGTTTAGAAGTATTGCTCATACAACTGAAAATGTTTTTATTTTAAGTGTTGCAAATCCGGCTTTACTTTATAAAATAAATAAGAAAAATAAAGCAATTAAGTTAGTTTACGAAGAGAAACACGAAAATGTATTTTATGATAGTATGCAATTTTTAGATGATAACTTTGGAATTGCAATGGGAGATCCAATTGATAATTGTTTAAACGTAATTATTACAAATGATGGTGGAAATTCTTGGCAAAAAATTCCTTGCGACAAACTTCCAAAAGTAATTGAAGGTGAAGCGGCTTTTGCCGCAAGTAATACTAATTTAATTTTAAGAGGAAATACTATTTTTATGGTTTCTGGTGGAATAAAATCAAGAGTTTTTGTTAGTAAAGATAAAGGCATTTCTTGGAATGTTTATGAAACACCAATTATTCAAGGTAAAGCTATGACGGGTATTTTTACAGCCGATTTTTATGATGAAAAGATAGGAGTTATTGCAGGTGGAGATTATGAAAATCAAAAGGATAATTCATCTAACAAAGCCATAACTATTGATGGTGGAAAATCTTGGAACTTAATTGCTCAAAATGAAGGTTTTGGATACGCTTCATGTATACAATTTGTTCCGGATAAAAAAGGAAATGAAATAGTTTGCGTAGGTGGAACAGGATTACACTATTCTTACGATAAAGGAAAAACGTGGGTAAAAATGCTAGAAGATAATGATCTATTGACTCTTAGGTTTATTAATCAAAAATCAGCAATTGCAACAGGTAAAAACAGAATAATAAGATTAGACTTCCAATAAAAAAGAGCGACAATAATTGTCGCTCTTTTTTTATTTTTTTCCTTTATATTGTTTCATTAATTTTCGGTTAAATTCATCTTCAGCTTTTTTAAGTTTTATTATTTTCTTAGCTGAAATAACCGTTTTTAAATCTTTTATGTACTTCTTTTTATAGTCATGAAGTTCATCTTCAATGTTTTCAACTTGATCAATTAAAGAAGCAGCTTCTTTTTCAGATAATTTCTCTAAACTACCATTTTCAAATTTATTAATTATTGAACGCATTTTTTTATGACGCAATTCAAATTGTTTTTCATCATTTGCATTATATATAGGCCAAAATTTTTGAGCTTCATCAGTAGTTAAATCTAATTGTTCTGTAATATAAGCTACTTTAAGAGCTTTTATTTTTTCTCTTTTTTCTTTATAATCCTGTCCAAAACTAAGAACAGTAAATAAAAGAAGTACCGATAGTATTATTATTTTTTTCATAGTTTATTCGTTTAAGTAGAAATCTAAATTTTGAGTATCTAATAAATAAGCTTCAACATCTTCTTGAGAATTAATTGAAAGCGAATTTTCTAATTCTTTTATATCGTTATCATCTAAATTTTCAATAATATCAAAATTGGTAAAGTTGGATTGATAAGATAAATAATTTTCAATATTTGAACTATCTAATGAAGTAGTAGTTTGTATAGAATTGAAGTAAGATGGAATTGCAATAGCTAATAATAAAACTGCTGCTATGCTACTTATCCAAAGTTGTTTTCTATGAAATAAAGAAACAACTTTAGTTTCTTGAACCGGAATTTTATCTAAAATTCTTGCTTCAAATTTTTCAAAATAATCATCTGGAGCTTTAAATCCCGATTTTATTTTAGTTGTATTTAAATCAATGTTTTTCATATTAATAAGACAGTTTTTTTATAAAAAGGTTTAATTGGTTTTTAAAATTTCTTCAATTTTCTTGACAGCTATATGATAACTTGATTTTAAAGCTCCCACAGATGTGTCTAAAACTTCAGACATTTCTTCATATTTCATTTCTTCAAAATATTTCATTTTAAATACAAGTTGCTGTTTTTCTGGTAATGTAGCTATTGCTTTTTGAAGTTTCAGTTCAATTTCGCTTCCTTCAAAATACACATCACTTTCCAGTTTCATTAACTCTCTTTGTTGTACTTCTTCATTTGAAATCCCACTTTTTTTAGCTTTTTGTTGAAGAAAAGTAAGCGATTCATTTGTAGCAATTCTATAAATCCAAGAATAAAGTTTACTTTCACCTTTAAATTTTGAAATATTAGTAAATACTTTTATAAAAGTATTTTGCAAAACATCATCAGTATCATCATGATTCAAGACAATATTTCTAATATGATAATATAAAGGTTTTTGATATAATTGTACAAGTTTTTTAAACCCTTCATTTTGGGTTTTAGAATTTAGTAGTAATTCAATTAAATCTTTATCGTCTTGCAACTTGTTTTTTATTTAAGACTAAAGATATAGAAAAAGGTTTAATTAGATTTTCTCTTTTTTTTAATTGATTAATACATATTCAAATTCTACCTTTGAAAAAACTCTGAAATACTCATGATTAAAACTGTAATTTTCGATATGGATGGTGTAATAGTTGATACTGAACCCGTTCATAAATATGCTTATTTTAAACACTTTGAAGAACTAAATATTGTTGTTACAGATACTCTTTATCATACTTTAACTGGGAATTCCACAAGAAATGTTTTTCAAAAATTAAAGAGTCAGTTTAATTTAGCAAAAGATGTTGAAGATTTAATTCAAAGAAAAAGAAGTATTTTTAATGATGCTTTTGACACTAAAGAAGATTTATTTTTAATTGATGGAGTAGAGGATTTAATAAAAGATTTACATGCTAATAATTTTCAATTAATTCTGGCCTCATCTGCATCAAAACTTACTATTGATCGAGTTTTTAATCGGTTTAATTTAAATCAATATTTTACGCATAAAGTTTCTGGTGAAAATTTTCCGAAATCTAAACCACATCCTGCTATTTTTGAACATGCAGCTAGTTTGTCGGTAGCTCCAATAGAAAATTGTATTGTTATTGAAGACAGTACCAACGGAATTGAAGCTGCAGTAGGAGCTAACATTTATTGTGTAGGTTACGATAGTATACATTCAAAATTTCAAGATTTATCAAAAGCAAATACAATTGTTAGAGACTTTAATGAATTGAGCGCTGAAATCATAAGGAATTTGAAATAAAAATTAATTAGGGTTTGTGTGTTTATCTAAAATTCGTTTACTGTCTTTTTTTACAACTGATTTTTTTCGCAATCCCCATAAAATATCACTAGAATATTTTCTGCTTTTTTCTAAATCTACTATTGGATAAGGGTAGTGTATACCCAATTTAAAACTATATAATTCTTGCTCTATTTGAGTTAATTTCCAAGGTTCATGAATAAATGCTAATGGAATTTCAGCTAGTTCTGGAACCCATTTTTTTATAAAAACACCTTCTTCATCGTGTTCAATGGAGTTTTTAACCGGGTTATAAACTCTTAAAGTATTCACTCCAGTTACTCCAGCTTGCATTTGTATTTGAGGGTAATGTATTCCTGGCTCAAAATCTAAAAATTGTTGCGCTAAATGTGGAGAACAATTCTGCCAAGGTTGCCACAAATTGTGAGTGTAAAATGAAACAACCAACGCCCTCATTCTGAAGTTCAAATATCCAGTAGTATTTAAACACCGCATACATGCATCTACAATAGGAATTCCTGTTTTTCCTTCTGTCCAAGAATTATGATAAAAAGGATTAACAGGTTGATCTAGATTACGATATCCTTTATTTACAGAAATAAATTCCATTTCACTTTCCATTTCAAATTTCTGAATGAAATGTGCTTGCCAACGTAAACGAGATACAAAATTAGAAATTTGTCTTTTGTTAATTCCTTTTTGTGAATATTTCCAAGCTTCATTACAAACTTGACGTATTGATAAATTTCCCCATGCAATGTAAGGAGACAATCGACTACAACTCATTCGTGCTTTTTCGGGTTTTGAAATGTATTTGGAATAATTCGTAATTCTTTCATTGAAAAAAGAATTTATATAACGCAGACCTGTTAGAGTTCCCCCTTTTTGAAATGGAGAATTCTTATCTGTTTTTAATGACGGTTTATTGAATTGGTTTTCGATTTCTTCAATATCCTTGTATTTCATGAAAGTTCTACCATTTGCGTTTAGCGGAAGGCAATCTTTATCCATATAGTCATACCAATCCTCTTTCCAATTTTTTCTGTTTTTTATGCCTCTAATTACTCCATTATTTATAGATTCATACCATGAAATTTTATGTTTATCAAAAAACAACTTCATTTGAACATCCCTATCATAAGTAACTTTTATCCCAGTTTCTTGATGAGAATAAATTGCGTGAATTGAAATAACTTCTTTAAGTTTTTTGAAAATTGTAATTGCTTCGCCTTCTACAATTAAAATTTGAGTATGATATTGAATAAGATCTTTTTGTAAACTTTCTAATGATTGTTTTATAAAATCAAAATGCCTTTGACTGTAATGAATATCTTTTAAAAGGGAAGGCTCAAAAATGTAAAGTAAAAGCACTTTTCGCCCAGACGAAATGGCGTTATAAAGAGCCTCATTATCTGTTAATCGTAAATCTCTTTTAAACCAAACAATATTCATTCTTCTCTTTTATAGCATTTTTAACACTTTAACCAACAGCTTCTTTATACACATTTAAGCAAAGCTCTCTTGCTTCTTTATGGTCAACTATTGGTTTAGGATAAGATGAATTTTCCAGTTCTGGAATCCATTTTTTAATGTATTTCAACTCTTTATCAAACTTTTTTATTTGTTCCGTTGGATTAAATATTCTGAAATAAGGTGCTGCATCAACACCTGAACCTGCTGCCCATTGCCAATTCCCAACATTACTCGATTGTTCATAGTCTAATAGTTTTTGAGCGAAATAAGTTTCTCCCCATTTCCAATCGATTAATAAGTGTTTACATAGAAAACTAGCGACAACCATTCGTACGCGATTGTGCATGTGACCTGTTTTATTTAGTTCTCTCATTCCAGCGTCTACCATTGGGTAACCCGTTTTTCCTTGACACCATTTTTCAAATAATTCTTCATTATTTTTCCACTGAATTGCATCATATTTTGGTTTAAAACTCGAATTTATTGTATGTGGAAAATGCCATAAAATTTGCATAAAAAACTCTCTCCAAACTAATTCTTTTAAGAAGGTTTCATTTTGAAAAGTTGAAGCATGATTTACTACTTTACGAATGGAAATAGCTCCAAAACGTAAATGAGTTCCTAACATTGATGTTCCGTTTTGAGCCGGAAAATTTCTAGTTTCTTCGTAATTTGAAATAGTTTTGTCGCTTATATTATAGGAAGGAGCTTTAATACTTGAAACCTTAAAACCAATATCCTTTAGACTTAAAAAAGGGTAGGAGTGATTAGTTATTTTATCTAACTTTTCTTCAGAATTATAATGCTTTAATTTGATTTTAGAAAGAGCTTCTTTCCATTTTTTTGAATAAGGAGTGTACACTACATAAGGGTCACCATCATCTTTTACAACTTCACTTTTTTCAAAAATGACTTGATCTTTACTGGTTTTGAATTCGACATCATTGTCTTTAAATAACTGATTCATTTCCTTATCTCTTTTTCTAGCATAAGGTTCGTAATCGTGATTGGTGTAAACCGTTTTTATCTTATTTTCTTGAATTAACTTCTCGAAAATCGCTTTCGGTTCACCATGAAAAACAGCTAGAGATTTTCCGTTTTCTTGCAGTTTGTTTTGAATTTTAGATAATAATTCATGTATAAAAGATACACGAGCATCATCCTTTGGTAATTCTGATAAAATTTTTTCGTCAAAAATAAAAATAGGTAAAACTTCTTCCTCATCATTCAAAGCATGAAAAAGACCTATATTATCTTCTACTCTTAAATCTCTTCTAAACCAAAATATATTCATATTCAATTACAATTTCAATTACAAAAATCAAGTTCAATTACAATTACAAAAATCTAATTATCCATTAACCAATAGCGTAGACATTCCACCATCTACGTGTAAAATTTGACCACTCATCCAACTACTTTTTTTACTTAATAAAAAGCTAGCCATTTGAGCGATATCTTCAGGTTGACCAAATCGTTTTAACGGATGACGTTCTGATGATTTTTCTTTTTTAACATCATTATTTAAGAATTTATCCGCTAAAGGAGTATCTGTTAAAGATGGAGCAATTACGTTGACTCTAATTTTTGGAGCATATTCAGCAGCTAAAGCTTTAGCAAAACCTTCAATAGCACCTTTTGAAGCCGCAACACTTGTATGAAAAGGCATTCCCATACTTGCAGCAACACTACTAAACAAAACAATGCTAGATTGGTTTGAAGCTTTTAAATTAGGCAAAAGAGCTTGAATAACCTTCACCATTCCGATAAAATTAATTTGTAAATCACTTTCAAAGGCTTCAATTTTTAATCCTTTAAAAGGTCTTAGATTAATGCTTCCTGGTAAATAGACTAAACCATCTATTACTTCTGGTAACTTTGAAGTATCTAACGAATCTGTAGAAACATCAAAAGGTATATGTGTAATTTTTAAATTAACCAATTCTTCATTTGTTCTACTAGCAATAAATACGTTATTTT
>PKEA01000093.1 GCA_002862805.1 Flavobacteriaceae bacterium
TTACAATAAGTTCTTTTAGTCAAAAAGACACAATTGTAAGTAAACTTTCAGGTAGCGTTTATAACAGCGAAACGAGACTTCCTATGTCAAACGTGCATGTCATTAATACCACCAAAATTAAAGGAACCACAACAGACGGAAATGGTTTATTTGAAATTACAGCGAAAGTAAATGATACTTTACTAATCTCTTATTTAGGATTTGAGACTATTAAAGTTAAAGTTTCAAATGATTGGGTAAAAAATAAATCTTCTAAAATTTATCTTACCGAAAAAGCATATGCTCTTGAAGAAATAGTAGTAACTCAATACAATTTAACAGGCTATATACAAGTTGATACAGAATTAATATATGTAGATGAAAGCAACTACAGATATAGTATTTCTGGTTTAAATGAAGGATACGAAGTAGGCGATAAATCTCCTGGGGCTGTTACTAAAGTATTAGGAGCTATTTTTAATCCGGCTGATTTCTTATATAGTGCTTTTGGAAAACGTCCAAAAGAAATGAAGAAACTAAAGGAAATGAAGAAAGATGATACTGTGCGTAATCTTTTAGCTTCAAAATACGATAGAGAAACACTAGCTGCATTACTTGAAATTGACAAAGATGATATTCCTTTAATTCTTCAAAACTGTAATTATTCTGAATATTTTATCAAAACGGCTAATGACCTTCAAATTATGGATGCCATTAATTCATGTTATGAAGAATATAAAATTCTAAATAAGAATAAGTAGTTTTTACTTTGTTAACTAACTGTAACTATCTAAAAACCTAACTAATGAAAAAAAATATTTTATTTCTATTCATTGTAACATTTCTATTTAGTTGTAAAAACGCAGCCGTTGTTTATAACGATCCTATTCCTAAACACGACAGTTTAAAAATAGCTTCAAAGTTTACAAATGATAATCGAGTAATTAACATTTGGACTCCAAAAAATTACGAACAATCAATTGATAGTTTACCTGTTTTATATATGCCTGATGGCGGAATTAAAGAAGATTTTCCGCATATTGCAAATACGTTAGAAAAATTAATTGCTGAAAACAAAGTTCCAGCTTGTATATTGGTAGGAATTGAAAATACTATACGCGGTAGAGATTTAACTGGACCAACAAAAATTGAGTACGATTTGGAATATATTCCTAAAGCTGGTGGTGCTGATAATTTTAGAAAGTTCATAAAAAATGAATTGTTTCCTGTAATAAATGAAAAATACAGAACAACTAACAAGAAATTTATCATTGGTGAATCGCTTGCTGGTTTATTTGTAGTTGAAACCTTTTTATTAGACAATGAAATGTTTGACAACTATATTGCAATTGATCCTTCATTATGGTTTAATGAGCAATATTTAGTGCAAAATTTTGAAAGCTTAGTAAAAACCAAAAACTACACAAATAAAAAGATTTGGTTTGCCGGGTCTGATGCGGAAGATATTTCTAAATATACTAAAGAATTAAAAAAAAAATTCAACAATTCTAAAGGCAACTTCACTTGGTTGTATTCAGACGAACCAAATGAACAACACAATACTATTTTTAGAGCGACTAAAGAAAAAGCGTTGATTTGGAGTTTAGGACAGAAATAAAAAACAATAATCT
The DNA here is from genome assembly GCA_002862805.1 of Flavobacteriaceae bacterium. Lineage (GTDB taxonomy): Bacteria > Bacteroidota > Bacteroidia > Flavobacteriales > Flavobacteriaceae > Flavobacterium. Next base: position 1,611 of record PKEA01000093.1, read on the forward strand.
ACTTCTCATAAAACTTACTTTCTACAAAATCAATATCTTTTATAGTTTTACGCGTCCAATCTAATCGTTTTTCAAAAATTTCTTCTTCAGATAATTGCCAATCAATTTTTGAGTTTCTGAGTCGGTTTGTAATGTCTTGAATAATAATTGCTGCTGAAACCGATATGTTTAAACTTTCGGTAAAACCAACCATTGGAATTTTTAAATATCCATCGGCGTTATTCATTATTTCTTCTGAAAGTCCTTCTTTCTCCGTTCCAAAAAATAAAGCCGATGGTTTTGTAATATCAAATTCGTGAATTAAACAGGATTCGTTATGTGGTGTAGTTGCAATAATTTGGTACCCTTTAGCTCTTAAACTCTTTAAACAAGAAGCAGCATCTTCATGTTCTTTTATATCGACCCATTTTTGAGCACCCATGGCAATTTGCTTGTCAATAGATTTACCATACTTTTGCTCAATAACATTTAGTTCTTGAATACCAAAAACTTCACAACTGCGCATTACAGCACTTGTATTATGCATTTGATACACATCTTCCATAGCTATGGTAAAATGTTTGGTTCTGTACTTTAAAACATCTAAAAAACGTTGTTTTCGGTTTTCCGAAATAAACCCTTCTAAATATTCTAATAAAGCTTCATTTTTCATAAGTTTCAAAAATATAAAACCTTTTGAACTTAGAAACTATATGTCAATTTAATTTTTGCAAAAAACGGCGTTCCTGGCGTAAAATGAATTTCTTCTACACTTTGAGATTCGGTTTGTAATTGCGATTCGGTTAAAAATTGCGTTTCATTCCACTCTGTATTAAAAAGATTGTTTACCACTACTCCAACTTCTAATGCTTTACTTAATTTATAATTTAACGACAAATCGGAAACAAAATAACCTTCTGCAATTACCGAATTATCTTCATTTGCCGCACGATCTCCCATAAAACGGTAATTTAAATTCCCAGAAAATCGTTTGAAATTTTTAAAACTAATTCCTCCTGTTGAAGTAAATTCTGGAGCTAAAGGAATATAATCTTGTCCGCTTGGTTCATCCACGCTTCGTGCAAAAGCATAATTTGCATCAAAATCTAAAAATAAATAATCGTTTAATTGATATCTTACACCTAAATCTACTCCAAGGCGTTTTGATTTTCCTGATGGTTCCACAATTCCTGCATCGCCAACATACACAAACTCTTGATCAGAAAATAAGGTCCAAAGCGCAGCGTTAACAATTAAGTTTTGAGTTGGTTTTAAAGTTGTACCTAAATCGGCACCAAAAACAGTGGGTAAAATTTCTTTATCTTCTTGTAAAACAACTCTGGTATCGTTGGAATGAAATCCAAAACCTGATTTTAAAAAGTAAGCGACTTTATCGTTTTGAACATAATTAAAATTTAATTTGGGTAACACTTTAAATTTAGTATTTGAAAGTGTTTCATAACTCGCTGCCAATTTATCTTGGTAATTGAATTTAAAGTAATCCATTCGTAAAGAAGGATTTATAGTTAATTTATTAAACTGAAATTCAACATTTGTATAAGCTGAAAAGTTAGATTCATCAATATCACCAAGTTGAATATAATTTAGAACTGTATTTCTATTTAACGTGTGCGAAAGTTCAGAATCTTTAGTAGCATTTACTTTTAAAGCAATTCCTGTTTGCCATTTTAATTTGAAAGCATCATATGTTTTTTTCGTGGTATATTCGGAATTAAAACCATATAACGTTCTGTTTTCAAATTGTTTAATTTGGTCGCCGTTTACAGGATCTTCTAAGAAAAAAGTAAAGTTTGAAAACAGCGTAAAGTCGTATTTTGAAAAATACACATTGGTTTTTAAATAACTGTTTTCATCAATGATTTTATCGATCGCTACAGCTAAATTAGTTCTAGAAGTAAATCCGCCTTCGGTATCATCTACAGCTCCAAAACGAGAAATAGTTCCGTTGTTCACTAATCGGTTTGGAATTTGGCCTGAAGCATCCCATTTACTTGTAAAATGAGAACCTATAAAACTCAACTTAGTTTGATTTTCCAAAATAGTTGAATATTTACCAAAAATATTAAATCGATTGAAATTTTGTGGAGAATCAAAAGGTCCATCTGTTTCAATATATTCAGTTACTAAGTAAGCATTTGATTTTGTTTTATTTCCTAATAAATCGAATAAACCAACAGTTCTAACAGTGTTAAATTGGCCGACCTCAACACTTAACTTACTTGCGTCTAATTTCTCTTTTGTTTTAAAATCTACATAACCAGCTGTAGCAAAATTACCTTTTGCAGCATTGTAAGGACCTTTTCCAAAATCGATATTATTAACTGTTTCAGGAATAATGAAATGCAAATCGGCATAACCTTGTCCGTGCGCATGAGAAACCATATTTACTGGAATTCCGTCGGCAGTTATTGCAACATCGGTTCCATGATCGATATCAAAACCTCTTAAAAAAAGTTGTTCTGCTTTACCTCCACCAGCATGCTGACCAATAAATAAACCTGGAACTTTTCTAAGAATTTCTTGAGAAGAATTTACTGGATTTGTATTTAAATCCAATTTCATGATTGTTGAGTTTATATTTACATTTGGAGAAATAGTAACTTCTGAAAGCTTAAAAACTTCTTCCTCTAAAATGATTTTTACGCTTTCATTCAATTGTTCAATTGTAAAAAATATAGGCTTAAATCCAATTTTAGAAATTTTAAAAACTTCCTCTAAATTTACTTTAGTTAGTGTAAAATTTCCAAACTCATTTGTATGTGTATGTACATCGCTACTTTCATTGTAGATATAAGCATCTGCAATTGGGTTTCCATATACATCTTCAACTTTTCCATTTAAATTTTGAGCATAGGATATCACAGACAGTAATGAAACCATCAATAAATAAAAATGTTTCATTGGTTATAATCTTTTAATTGAAGCCTCTAAATTAGGACCTAATTCGTAAATACTGGCTAATAAATCAGCTTTATTTGAATTTTGCTCAGTCAACTTATTATTTGCTTTCAAAATAGTTTCATTATGAAAAACAATTAAAGGTTCGTGTGATTTTCCAATTGTGTGATTTTCAATTATTTTTAAAGCTTTGTCAAAATCACCCTTATTATAATACGCCCAAGCCAATAAATCATACGATTCTGGAGTTGGTCTATTTTCAATTTCTTTTTTTGCAATTTCTAAGGCTTTGTTTGCTTCACCAGAAGTTTCAGCATAAAGTAAAGCATTGTATTTATTGTACATATCTCCATAATTATTCTTTTCTAAAGAAGCATAATATTCACTCATTGCATTTCTCTTTTCAGAAATATTTCCTAAATAATCATAAATATCTGCTTTTAGTAGATATAAATCAGGAACTGGATGATGTGTTGAAATGTAATCTACAATTTGTAATGCTTCTTTTGGGTTTCTTTCATGTGAAAACACTATCCAAGAAATTCCTTTTAAAGCATACATGTTATTATTATCAAGCGCTAATGTTTTTAAATAGTATTTATAGGAATCTTCAATACTTCCGGCATGTCCGTAAAAATCAGCTATATTAGAGTAAACCCATATTTTTAAACCTTTGTTTTTAGATTGTTCAGCAATCGATTTAGCAACTTCCATTAATTGAATTGCTTTATCTAAATCTCCAACATGATCGTTCCATTTTGCAGCTCTAATTAAATAATCAAAGTCATTAAAATCAAAAATAGTGGTTAATTTTACTTTAGCCTCATCATAGTTCCCTAATTCCATTTGAACATCAAATAACATTTTTTCGGTAGCCAACTTATTTTCGCCAAGTTCAAAAGCTTGGTTTAAATGACTTAAAGCTTCTTTAAAACGATGCTGAGAAATATAGTTTTTTGCAATTGCTCTATGAATTCCGGCTTTTTCGCCTTTTACTCGATTATTACAGTCTATTAATAACTTTTCAGCCAAATACAGTTCTTGAATATTTCCTGTTATTTCAAATTTCTGACTGTATAATGAAGCTAGAGAAATTAAATAAGTATATTGATTAGGAGCTTTATCGTATTTCTTTTGCCAAAAGTCAATTTCATTATTTATCTCTTCTAAAGATGTATTCTCTTTTTCAATAAGAAACGATTGGTAATCTTCTTTGTTCGTTATTTGTTTTTCAGATTTTGAAGAACAGCTAAGCACAACAAAGGAAATTAACAACAGTAAAATTGGTTTTATAAAATAGTTTTTCATAATTTGTTTGTTTAGTTTAAAAGAAATGAAAACAATGAGCATCAATTTGATGCTCATTATTTTAAAAGCTATATTTCTACCAAGGAGAAGCTAAATAAGGAAAAGATGATAAAAATGCTTTATCATTTGCACTTACATTATCTGAAGTTAATGCTGCATTATCTCCACCAGTTGGTCCACCGAAGATTAAAAGTAATTCTACATCAATAACATCATCAGATAAGTTTCTACCAGTTAACACATTTGTACCGTCAAAAAAAGTTGTAGTACCAGTTGTAGAAACGCCCAAAACATCGGTAGCTAAAACACTTGTAAAAGTTGCCGCATCTAAACCTAATGCATTAGTAGTGTAACCCGGGTTTAAAGCTAATAATTGGGTTTGAAATGCAGATTGAAAATTTGCTCCCATAACTGATGGAATAGTTGTATTAAAACGATCTTTATTTCCTGAAGTTACAAAAACCGTATTAATAGCTGGTCTTCCCATTTGATCTTGTTGTACATAAGTTCCGCTAAAATCTGATGTATTTCCATTATCATTAGAATCATCATTACTACATCCTACCGCAAATAAAGCAATAACTAAGGATGCAAATAAACTTTTATATTGAATTGATTTCATAATATTTCTTTTTTAAAATTTAATTATTTTCTTTTTGTTTCTACCCAAGTATTCAATGTACCAGAACCACCTAGCATTGATTTTGGCAACTCAACAACAACCGACATTACATTTGTTCCTGCAAAAGTATCTGTTCCTGGGTTGTTAAAACTTCCTGCATTACCAGCTATAATTTCTGAATATTGACCAAAGTCAAAAAAGAAAGGATCATCTCTTGGTCCAGCAAATAAATTTGCACCGTTTTCTACAGAAATCACTGCTGGAGTTCCATATTGACTGATTGTAACACTTCCTAACGGACTTGAAGTCATAACTGAACTAGAAGTTCCTGATACACCTGGAGCGACTGGTCCAAAGAAATACATTTTTCCGTTTCTAGGAATTGCTTGAATAACTAAATCTTCAATATTGTCTCCATTATTATCAATGTTAAATTCAACCATAACATTTTCGTCAAATGCGGCATCAGCAGTTGCTGAAGGAGAAAGCAAACCTTTAACGTTGGCAACAAAAACTAAATTATTAGTATTTGAACCTTGAAAAGAATAGAAATCTGTAATATCAGAAGTTCCACCTTGAACTGCTGGAGCATCAATATGATCTGCAGCGACTAAAACAAGACCTAACACTCCGAAGAATGATAACCCTAAAAGTAATTTTGATTTTTTCATTTTGTTAGTTTTTAAATGATTTATAACTACAGTTACGAGAGGAATTCATTTTTGGTTTTAAAAAAGTAAAAAAAAGTTTATTTTTATTTTTTTAGTACTAACTTTACCCTCTATGGAACAAGAACTTTTAGTAAAAGAATTACTTAAGAAAGACAATAATTCGTTTACCTTATTATATGACAACTATTCAAAAAGTTTATATGGTGTCATTTATAACCTAATAAGAAATAAGGAAGAAGCGGAAGATGTACTTCAAGAAGTATTCGTAAAGATTTGGAATAATATTGATTCTTATAATGAATCTAAAGGGCGTTTATATACTTGGATGCTCAATATAGCTCGTAATACAACTATTGATAAGTTACGCTCTAAAGGCTATAATAACAGTCAAAAAAACCTTTCTGCAGATAATTTCGTATATATGTTAGAAGACAATTCAAAAACAATGAATAGAATTGATGCTATAGGTATTAAAAAGTTCATTGATAAATTGAAACCAAAATGTATTCAAATTATTGAATTGTTATTTTTTCAAGGTTATACCCAACAAGAAGCTTCTGAAGAGTTGGAAATTCCTTTGGGAACTGTAAAGACAAACAATAGAAATTGTATGAATGAATTAAGACTGATGATCAATGAATAGTAGAGAATACATAGAATCTGGAATTTTGGAACTGTTTGTTTTTGGTAAACTTACAGAAGCAGAAAATAATGAAGTGCTTAAAATGGCTAAAAACAATCCTGAAATTCAGGAAGAAATTAATGCTATTGAAAGTGCAATTATGAACCTTTCACAAAGTGTTGCGCCACATTTATCTGCAACAAATTATGAAAAAATTAGAACGCAGCTTTTAGAAAAAAATAAAGTAATTCAATTACAACCTCGTAAAAATTACTCACAATATATGGGTTGGGCTGCAGCAGCAGTATTTGTTCTTGGATTTGGATTACAATTTTATAAACTAAATCAATCTAATGAAGTAATTAACAAATTGTCAACTGAAAAATCAGTAATGCAAGAATCAATTGTTGATTTAGAATTGAAAAAACAAGATGCAGAATCTGTTTTAGCAATTGTAAGGGACAATAATAATATTCAGGTTGCCCTTGGAGGTCAAGAAGTTGCTCCAAATGCTTTTGCAAAAGCGTATTACAACAAAGAAACAAAAGAGGTATATATTGATGCGGCAGGTTTACCGGCTCCACCTGAAGGAAAAGTTTACCAAGTTTGGGGTTTAAAATTAGATCCTTTAACACCAAAAAGTATAGGTTTACTTAACAATTTCACTGCAAGTAACTCAAAAGTATTTAAAGTAGACAAAGCAGATGATGCGGAAGCCTTTGGAATTACATTAGAGCCAGCAGGCGGAAGTGTTTCTCCAACATTAGAACAGCTTTATACCTTAGGAAAAGTATAATTCACTAATATACAAATAAAAAAAAACCGCTATATAAGCGGTTTTTTTTATTTGTAATAGTTGAGCACAAACATTTAGGTTTAATCAAGTACATCAACTATTATTGTTAAAAGACGAATTGTAAAATAGTAAATACTTTGATAAATAATTAAATGCGTGTTATTAATATCACATACAAAAAGACTCAATTGTTTATATTAGTTGCATAAAAAAATCCCAATGAAATTAATCATTAGGACTTTTGAAAATAAATAACTAACCATTATTCCTTTATATCATACTTTACTTCTCTACCTAAAACAGGTTTTAATCGATTAGGACCTATAGGAAAACGAACACCCACGTGCTCAGAATCTATACTTCCATCTTCTTTTAAAGTATCTTTTCTATTTGCAACAACATTCCATGAAAAAGTAACATTTGAAGTCCCGCTTTGCAATTCCTTTACCAAAAATCCTTTAACTGTTTTTTCTGTTACATAAACACCTTTACAATCACCTTCTAGTTGAATGAAAACTTTCATTGGATGTTCTTGACTTACAAAAATGTTTTTTGAAAAAATTGGATCCAAATCAATATAAGCAACTCCATTTATTAGTTTTCCTGTTCCAAAATCTTCAAACAAAATTTCGGGAGTTTCAGTTGCATGAAGAATTCTATTATTCCCTTCATCGTCTTTTACCATAGTAGAAACGCTTCCTCCACCTAAAACTTTATAAGATGTATTATTATTACGTGCACCTACAAAAACATAATCAGAATTTGAAGTGTTTGCATCAAAATAACCTCCATAAGTAACATCTCTTCTTGCTGCTCCACCTCCAAAATAATCAAAATCTTTACCCGCTATTCTTGCTTGTGGGCCATTACTTGAAGATAAATTATCGTCTTGATCATACTCAAAATAAGCTGAAAAATAATCGTTACTTCCTGTTTTACCAACTCCTCTTACGTGCAAACCTGTTGTTCCTTGTCCAGAAACACCAACTGATTCACCTGGAAGTTCAGTAAACGTAGTTCTACCAGCAACACCTAAAACCCCCATTACTGTATTAGTTGAATTAGAAGCTAAATTTGCACTAATTCCAATAACACCTCTACCACCATCAGCATCTAAATTTCCTCCATCAATAACAAATTGTGTATTATCAACATTTAAAGCTCTTATTGTTCTTGGTGAATTATCACTGTAAGCAAACAAACCTATTTGTGTTCCAGTTGGAATAATTGTAGTTAGTGTGTTTCCAATTGGGTTCGTTGTATTTCCAATAATAACTTCCCCTGAATTTTTAGCAGTCATTCTCAATTGATTATTGGTTTTAAATTGTAAATCTCTATTATCTGATGTTCCTAAATAATTAGTTCCAGGATTTGTACCACTATTACCAATTAACGACCAATCTAAACTTGATATTGCTCCGTTTGATTTTAAAGCGCTCCATTCGGTTCCTGACCAATAATAAAACCCTGGAGTAACTGCAGTTGCTCCCACTCCATTTGTATTAGTATTATAAACCAAAACACCTGTTGCAATAGGTGCAGGACCTACAGGAGCTTGAATAATTGTTGATGTTAATGCAACTCGAGGAATTAACAATCCTCTTGAACTGCTTTCAATTTGTAATTCTACACCGTTTAAAATATTAGTTGTCCCTATTCCTACTTGAGCAAAAAAAGTAATAGAAAACAAAAGACTAAATAAAACAAGTAATTGCTTTTTCATAAGTTTAATTTTTAGTTATATTTATCATATACGAGAAAGTGTAATCATTGGTTTTAATATTTATGAAAAAATTAGTTGTACTAAGTGGAGCAGGTATTAGTGCTGAAAGCGGAATTAAAACATTTAGAGATGCAGATGGACTTTGGGAAGGTCATGACATCATGGAAGTAGCTTCGCCAATTGGGTTTGCTAAAAATCCGGGATTAGTTTTAGATTTCTACAACAAACGAAGAGCACAACTCTTAGAAGTGCAACCAAATCAAGCACATAGTATTCTAGCTGAACTTCAAAATGAATTTGATGTACACATCATCACTCAAAATGTAGACGATTTACATGAACGTGCTGGAAGCAATAATGTAATTCATTTACATGGTGAATTATTAAAAGCTCGAAGCGTTTATAACGAACAAATTATTTTAGATTGGAAAACCGATTTATTTCTTGGCGATGTAGATAAATTTGGAAACCAACTTCGTCCTCATATTGTATGGTTTGGCGAAGAAGTTCCCGAAATGGACAAGGCATTAGAAATTGTAGAACAAGCCGATATTTTAATAGTAATTGGAACTTCTTTACAAGTTTATCCTGCTGCTGGATTAATCAATTATGTAAACCAAAATATTCCGGTATATTATATTGATCCAAAACCTGCTACGATTTACGATTTACCAAATCCACTTGAAGTTATAGCTCTATCAGCAACTGAAGGAATGAGAACGCTTCGCAAATCATTAATTCTAAATTATGAATTATGATTATTTTTTAATCAAATTATTTCTATGTTTCTATGTGTTTAAAAACCATCAAAACTAAACTAACATTTAAAAAAACTTAAAACTTATAACTTATAACTTATAACTTATAACTAAATTTGCACTTCGTTAAAAAACAACAACACAACAACATGCAACACTTATCAGAATTAAATGCCATTTCGCCTATTGACGGTCGATACAGAAACAAAACTCAAAATTTAGCTCCTTATTTTTCAGAAGAAGCCCTTATAAAATATAGAGTTTTAATTGAAGTAGAATACTTTATTGCACTTTGCGAAGTTCCATTACCACAACTTTCTGGTGTAGACAAAGCAGTTTTTCCAGCATTAAGAGCAATGTACGAGAACTTCTCTACTGAAGATGCTCTTTGGATTAAAGAAACAGAGAAAACTACAAATCACGATGTTAAAGCGGTTGAATACTTCATTAAAAGTAAATTTGACGCTTTAGGATTAT
>PKEA01000023.1 GCA_002862805.1 Flavobacteriaceae bacterium
ACTGCAACAACAGGTGCAAATGGTACAGGATTAGTATGGTATACGACTGCTACTGGTGGTACAGGCACTACAACAGCTCCAACACCAAGTACTGCAACCGCAGGTTCAACTTCTTACTGGGTTTCTAGTACCAATGCTAACGGTTGTGAAAGTGCTAGAACAGAAATTGTGGTTACTGTATTAATACCAGCAACGCATTTAAACTTTGACGGTGCTAATGATCGTATAAATTGTGGTAATAGCACTTCTGTACAAATTACAGGCTCTAGTATTACTTTAGAAGCATGGGTGAAATTAAGCTCTTTTGCTGGATCGCCTAGTGATGGTAATATTATTAATAAAGAACAAAATTCTCCAGATTATGGGTATATGCTACGTGTAGGAGGTTCAGGGATTGTTAATTTTAATTTAGGTAATGGTAGTTGGAATGAATTAAATACATCTGCCAATTCTGTTCAATTAGGCACTTGGCACCACATTGCAGGAACTTATGATGGAACTAATATGAAGATTTATATAGACGGATCTTTAGTTGCTACACAACCAAGGAGTATTGTAATTAGTAATTCAACAGCTAATTTATTTATTGGGGATTGGCCAAATACTGGTAGAAATATAAATGGATCAATTGACGAAGTTCGTATTTGGAACAGAGCATTACCTATAGCGGAAATTCAAAATAATATGAATTGCGAATTACCAAGCCCTTCAGCTCAAAATGGTTTAGTGGCGTATTACCAGTTCAACCAAGGAGTTAATGAAGCAACAAATACAAGTGTGACTAGTTTAACAGATACTTCTGGAAATGCTAATAATGGAACATTAACCAATTTTGCTTTAACAGGTACTACTTCAAACTGGTTAGCTGGTTCACCTATTGTTACTGGAACAAATTGTGCGGTATTAAGTACTTCAAACTTTGAAATTGCTAACAATATTAAAATGTATCCAAACCCAACTAGTAATTTTGTAACGGTTGAGGTAAATAACTTAACAAACGCAAAATTACAAGTACTAGATATTACAGGTAAAACTTTAATGAATCAAGCATTAAATACAAGTTCAAATAACGTTGATGTACAACATTTACCTTCTGGTATGTATTTGTTTAAAGTATCTTCAAACGAAGGAACTTCAACAGGTAAAATAATCAAAAATTAATTAAGCATCTTTTGAGTCAACTTATAGAAATATTAAAAAAATATCGATTAGAACTTATTCTAATTGTTTTCTATTGTTTTTTTATTTATTTAGTTATGTATATCATTTATTTATAAATTTTTAAAGGCTGTTTATTTAAACAGCCTTTTTTGTTTAAATAAAGAAGCATTAGTTATTCCAAATTGGAAACAATAAGTTAATTTAGCTACTTTGAAATTAAATTATTTATGATGCATTTCCAATCTATTTTAAACGAAGTATATACTGAAGTTCTTGCAATGAATCTTGACGGTAAAGTTTCAGAATCAATACCTGAACTGTCAAAAATTAATCCTTCAAAATTTGGAATCCATTTAACTACATTAGAAGGAGGGAATTTTGGGATAGGCGATAGTAATGAACGATTTTCAATTCAAAGTGTTTCAAAAACCTTAACATTAGCGATGGCGTTTTCTAAACTTGGTGAAAAAGTTTGGGAAAGAGTAGATGTTGAACCTTCAGGAGATCCTTTTAATTCACTTGTTCAATTGGAATATGAAAAAGGAATTCCTAGAAACCCTTTTATTAATGCTGGAGCAATTGTTATTGCAGATATGATAGTTACTTTATATGAAAACCCTAAAGAAGACTTTTTAGATTTCTTAAGAGCAATTTCAGGAAGTGATACAATTAATTACAATCCAAGAGTAGCACAATCTGAAAAAGATACTGGTTTTAGAAACAGAGCTTTAGCTAATTTTTTAAAATCATTTGGAAATATTGAAAATGATGTAGATGAAGTACTCGACTTTTATTTTCATCAATGTTCGGTTGAAATGTCATGTAAAGAACTAGCACAAGCATTTTACTTTTTCGCAAATGCCGGAAAAACTAAAGAAGGAAATCAAATCTTATCTGAAAGTCAAACCAAACGTTTAAATGCAATTATGCAAACGTGTGGTTTTTATGATGAATCGGGTGAGTTTACCTATAAAGTAGGTTTGCCAGGAAAAAGCGGAATTGGCGGTGGAATTGTGGCTTTGTTTCCTAAGGAATTTATAATTGCAACATGGAACCCTAGATTGAATGAAAAAGGAAATTCTGAACTTGGTATGCATGCTCTAGAACTATTTACAACAAAAACAGGAATGTCTATTTTTTAGTAAGTTACATAAAACATACTTTTATAAACATACAAAATCCTTTAATTAAAGGATTTTGTATAAAATAAATATTTATAAGATATTATTTATCGTTTGTTTTTTTCCAATTCTTTTGCTGGCTTTCATCTAAAAAAGTCCAAGCAATAAAACGACTTATTTTATTTCCTTGTTCCATTTCAATAGTTTTTACATCAAAAGCATTTACTTTTTTTAAATGATTATAAAATGGTTTTAAGTTATCCTTTTTAGAAACTAAAACAGTAAACCATAAACATTGTGTTTTAAAATGGGCACTTTCATAAATCATATTGGTAATGAAAGCTAATTCACCACCTTCGCACCAAAGCTCATTGTTTTGTCCGCCAAAATTTAAAACTGGGTTGCCGCTTTTTTGTTTACCAATGTTTCTAAGCTTTCTCATAGAACCTTTTGAAGCTTCTTCTCTAGAAGAATGAAATGGTGGATTACAAATTACGAAATCAAATTTTTCACCTGGTTCAATGATTTCTTTAAAAATATGTCTTTTATTTGATTGTAATCTTAGTTTAACAGATTCAACTAAATTTGTATTTCCGTCTAATATTTTTTGAGCAATATTAAAACATTCTTTATCGACTTCAGTACCTATAAATTCCCAACCGTATTCTTGATGTCCAATAATTGGATAAATACAATTTGCACCTACACCAATATCTAATCCTCTTACGTCTTCTCCCATTGGAATTAAATTCTTGTTTGAAAGACTTAATAAATCAGCTATATAATGAATATAATCTGCTCTTCCTGGAATTGGCGGGCATAAATTTGTTTTGGGAATATCCCAATAAGTTATGTTATAGTGATGTAATAATAAACTTTTATTAAGCGCTTTTACCGCTAATGGGTTTGAAAAGTCAATACTTTCATTGCCAAATTTATTTTTAGAAACAAATTGTTCTAATAAAGGATTGGTTTTAATTAAAGCTTCAAAGTCATATCCATTAATATGTTTATTATTTGGATGTAATTTTTTCTTTTCTATAAGTTGCTTATTGGTTTCTGAATTCAAAATGATTTAGTTTAAAATACAATGCAAAGTTACGCTTAAATTACTTGTTTTGTGACATTTTTGTTTTTTCATTAATTTATTTACCATTATAGATAAAAGGTGCCCAATACTGCACTTCTTTTCCATTAAACCCTTCTTTGTCAAAAGTACCTTTTATGAAATCTCTTTTTACTTCGTTCACAGCTTTATCATATGACATGGCTAATTTGAATACTTTATGATACAAATTGGCTGTAAAAATATATGAACCATAATCACTTACAGACCATAATGTTGAAACAGTACTGTTTGCACCTGCTGTTAACATCGCTTGATTAAGTCCAGAAATTCCTTCGCCAGGAACTATTTTTCCTAAACCAGTTTGGCAAGCACTCAGCATCATAAAATCGGTTTTAATGTTTAGTTTTTCCATTTCAGAAACGGTTAACATACCATCTTCATTATTTTGTGGTGTTGGAAATACGCTAAATGCAATACTACTTAATTCAAAAATATAAGGATGCACCATTGCATGACTTGATAAATGAATTACTTTATAATTTTTAAGTTCGCCTGCATTTGACATTCTTTTAAACTCATTTTCGGTCATTAAATCTCCCATTTTAGTATCGCTATTTGAAATATTATTGCCTATATATTCAACTTCTGCTTTAGCTCCACTTAAGTAATTCATTGGTTCCTTGCTAAAAGTAGCAAATGCATAGTCTAGAGGTTTATTTTGCTTTTGTAAATCGTAAACTATATTTTTTAATCGGTCAATATCTGCTAAATTAGTTAACTCCATACCGCTATTTTGAAGTTTTGCATATTTTGCATCACCAAAAGCAAGAATATTTTTTGAATATACATTTGGCTTTCTTTCGCGAATTTCTTTTAAAACAGTTCCACTTGATATGTAAGCTATATCATATTTTTCAACCAAATAAACAGACTTCATATCGACTAAAGTTTCAAAAGGAATTAGGTTTTGCATTCCGTCTAAAGCGAAAATAATTTTCTTTTTATTTTGAAAAAAAGGTTCTAATCTACTTATATAATCAATAAAAAATGAATTAGACAGCATGCCAAAGTCCATTTCGTTTGTAAATCGAGTATCTAATTTTCCACCTTCTCTAGGGTTTAAAAATTTTCTATATAATTCAATTAATAAACTTACTTCACCTTTACGAAATTCGGCAGTTCCTGCTTCTTGAATAGTATTAAATTTAGAATATTTTGGACTTCTGTATTCTTTGGCAGCCATTTCATTTTCAATCTCGCCAATTAATTTATTGTATCTTACATACATATTCATTAATGCACCATGTGAAACCACATATTTTGTATTGTATGAATCTTTTGTAATTACAGCAGCTACATAAGTTCCTTCTCTTGTAGTTCCTCTGGTAATTTCAGTATAATAAACTAAAGCTTCATCTGGTTTTAAAGTATTTTGAACTTCTTTTAATGTAGCTGTTTTTGTGTTTTTAGAGTTGCTTTTTGAAACTAAATTGTTTGCTTTTAACTCTTCCATTACAGGAAATATTTTATCAAACTGTTTCGTTTCTTGATAGCAAGCTATTAAATATCCACCTATTTTTGAATAAAAAAGTAACATATTACTTCTGTCTTTTTCTGCCGCTGCATCTAGTAGTGTTTTGTACATGGACTTACTCTTTTCGAAGAAAGGAATTGCTTCACTATGTTTTTTTTCACTAAATAAACTTACTCCATCATTGTATATAGCAAGATAGTCAGCTCCGTTAATATTATATGTTTTAGCTATGTTTTCTCCATTAAACTCCTTAATTCGTAGTAAGTTTCTTGTAATTTCTTTACCTAAATCTGTATTTTTAAAATTTAAGCTTGTAGATAATGCTTCTGCTTTTTCTGCTAATTGTAAACCTTTTGATTTATCTCCACTATAATTATATGCTATAGAAGTTTGTAAATAGGCTTCTAAAAGTATTTCAGGGTGCATTAGTTTATTAAAAACAGGCTCAACAATTTTTGCAACATCTGCAGCTTCTTTAAATTTATTTTGCATGTTTAGAGCAAACATTTTACGATTTAATGGTTTTACATTCATTGAAGTGCTCATAGAAACTTTAGTAATATCATCAAATATTATATTTGAAATAGAAATCTCAGCATCATATTGGCTTTTTATTTGATATACGTCTACAAGTGCATCATAAATTTTATAGCGCATTAATGTAGAAGTACTTGGGTTTTTAAACTGTACAAATAATTCATCAGTTATGGCTTCCTTATTAGCGTCGTTAATTGCATTGTTTGCAACATATATCAATAATTGATTGTAATAGCTTGTTGGAAATGTGTTATTTGCTATTCGTTTTTTTAGACTGAATAATTTTGCTGTAATATCGTTTACATTTATTTCAGAACTTTTTTTTGTAGGAAGGAGATATAAATCGACAGCTTCTTTGGTAAAAACCATCGCATTTGTTGGATAATCAAGATTGTATTTGTTTTTTGCTTTAGTTAATTCTTCTATTGTATATGAGTAACCAGTTGCGCCAGTTAAGTTTCTTATTACAGAACTAATATAGTTATTATTATATTCTTTTGTGCTTTCTGCCATTCCAAAAAAACTTAAACTATAATATGCCTGACTTATAGAATAAGACTCTTTTGCATAAGCAGCAGCTACAATATAAAATACTGTAATTTCATCATAAATTGGTTCTAATTCATGTGCTACTTTTAAATATTTTACTGCTTCAGGATATTTTCCGGTAAAGAGATATGCTTTACCAATCAGCGCATAAATATCTGGTCTTAAATAATAATTGTCTAAAATTTGGTTACCTAACTCTATAGTTCTATTGTAGTTTTTAGCTTCATAAGCTCTTTGTGCTTCAATATATTTTTGGTTATTGTTTAAAGCTTCTGAAGATTGAGAAAGCCCAATAGAAAATTGTAATAATAAAAGGAATGATAGTATTGTTTTCATAGTGTAATATTTTAACATTCAAACTTATCACTAAACTCATTTTACTTCAATAGGGCAGTTGCCTTATATTAAAAAAAAAAATCTCAACTTTATGATTGAGATTTTAATTTAGTTAATTAGAAATTTTTAAATGATTTCTTGTCTCCTTTTTCATCATATTCAGAAGCCATTACTTTTTTTACCTCTCGGTTTACAAGAACTGTATTTTTAATAAAGTTGCTTTTGAAATCATCACTATATGAAACAACTTTGAATTCTTCAATCAAGTCTGGTTTTCGATCCATTAGAGTATAAACACCAATTTCATTTCCTTTGTCTTTTTTATTATAAATTGTAACCGTTTTCTTTTCATTATCTATTACTTCTCCTCTATAAAAATTTCCATTTTGAAAGAAACCTATGATGATCAAACCGTCATCATCAAGTTTTGCTCCATAACCATTTTCACAATCGCCTTGGCAACCTAATGACAATTTACTTGTTTGTAAAATCATTGTTTTTCTACTTATTTCCTTATCATTTTCATATGTGATTATAACAGATTCATTAAGTTTTGAATCGTTTAAAAGAATATGAATACCTTCTTTCATTCCGTTTTCAAATACGCCATACTGTCTTGATCCTTCTCCAATATAATAAATCGAATTACCAGTTGGGATTCCATTTATAAAATTTGAAAATATATAATTACCATTTTTAAAATTTATAAATGAAGAGCCGTTTAGTACACCATTTGTTCTAAAGCCTGCCTCTACATAGCTTTTTTCTTTGTTTTCTAGCAGTCCGAAACCATTTGTGTCATTTCCAACAGTACAAAATATTTCTTCTTGTCCAAAAGCAATACCATTTATTGCTAAAAGTAGGATGATAATTTTTTTCATAATAAATATCATTTAATTATAATATTCAAATGTAATTAGATGTATTTTAGATTTCAATAGGACAGTTGCCTTATATTCAATAAAAAATCCCAACCTTTCGATTGGGATTTTCTATAATAAGTAAGATAAATATTGTTTATAAAACGTTTATTTAATTTTGTTAACGATAGCTGTGAAAGCATCTGAGTGATTCATTGCTAAATCTGCAAGAACTTTACGGTTCAATTCGATATTGTTAGCTTTGATTTTTCCCATAAATTGAGAATAACTCATTCCATGTTGTCTTGCACCAGCGTTAATACGCATAATCCATAAAGCACGGAAGTTTCTCTTTTTTTGCTTTCTATCACGGTAAGCATAAGTCATTGCTTTTTCTACCGCATTTTTTGCTACTGTCCAAACGTTTTTACGTCTACCAAAGAAACCTTTGGCTTGTTTTAATACTCTTTTTCTTCTAGCTCTTGTAGCTACTGAATTCGTTGCTCTTGGCATAATTTTAATGTTTTTTTGTAGTAAGGCGTTCTAAATGATTTTAGAAACTTAATTAAGCCCACTCCAGGGTTATAAATTGATTTTAACCAAACAACTAATTAGATAATTCTTAATTGTTGTTTAATGCTTTTCTCATCTGTTTTATGAACTAAAGCAGAGTGAGTTAAAGCTAACTTACGCTTTTTAGATTTTTTTGTCAAAATATGACTTTTAAAAGCGTGTTTTCTTTTGATCTTTCCAGAACCAGTAACTTTGAATCGTTTCTTAGCACTAGATTTTGTTTTCATTTTAGGCATTTTCTTCCTGTATTTGAATTATCTTACTTACTGTCTTTACGAGTTTTTTAATACTCAATATATTTTTATGCCGAAGCATTTTCTTATTTTGCTTTTTTCTTAGAAGCTAAGTACATAATCATACGTTTTCCTTCTAATACTGGCATTTGTTCAACCTTTCCATATTCTTCAAGTTCAGTCGCCAAACGTAATAATAAAATTTGACCTTGCTCTTTATAAATAATAGAACGACCTTTAAAAAATACAAACGCTTTTAGTTTTGCACCATCTTGTAAAAACTTAATCGCATTTTTCTTTTTAAATTCATAATCATGCTCATCAGTTTGAGGTCCAAAACGAATCTCTTTAATTACAACTTGTGAAGATTTTGCTTTAAGCATTTTTTCACGTTTCTTTTGCTCATAAAGAAACTTCCCATAGTCCATTAATTTACAAACTGGTGGTTCCGCATTTGGAGAGATTTCTACTAAATCTACTTCTTGCTCTGCAGCTAAACGTAATGCATCCTGAATTTTAAAAATTCCAGGTTCAATATTTTCACCTACTAAACGTACTTCAGGAACACGAATTAAATTATTAATTCTGTGTGCTGCTTTTTTCTCTTCGCGAGGTTTATACCCTCTGTTGTTTCTAATTGCTATGACTCTTATTTTTTAGTTAAACTTAGAATGATTTTAATGTCTTCTTAATTTCTTCATCTACTAATATAGCAAATGCTTCAATTGTTATTGTTTGGTTGGATTTTCCATCATCACCGTGTTTCCTTACAGATATTGTGCCGTTTTTTTCTTCTTCTTCACCAACAATTATCATGTACGGAACTTTTTGAACTTCAGCGTCTCTAATTTTTTTACCAATAGTTTCACTTCTGTTGTCTAATTGGGCGCGAATTTCGTGATTTTCTAGCAAATCTAAAACTTTTTTCGCATAATTTTCATATTTATCACTTAAAGTAAGGACTACCGCTTGCTCAGGCATTAACCAAAGTGGGAAATTTCCTGCGGTATGTTCTAGTAAAATTGCAATAAAACGTTCCATTGATCCAAAAGGTGCTCTGTGAATCATTACAGGACGATGCAATTCATTGTCACTTCCTTTATAACTTAATTCAAAACGCTCTGGTAAGTTGTAATCTACTTGTATTGTTCCTAGTTGCCAGCTTCTTCCTAAAGCATCCTTAACCATAAAGTCTAACTTCGGACCGTAAAAAGCAGCTTCTCCAGCTTCAATAACATAGTTTAATCCTTTATCTTTTGCAGCGTTAACAATTGCTTGCTCTGCTTTTTCCCAATTTTCAACGCTACCTATATATTTAGATGGATTGTCTAAATCTCTAACCGATACTTGTGCAGTGAAGTTTTCAAACCCTAACGAGCCAAATACATACAATACTAAATCAATTACATTTTTAAACTCTTGGTCTAATTGATCTGGTGTACAAAAAATATGCGCATCATCTTGAGTAAATCCTCTTACACGAGTTAAACCATGTAATTCTCCACTTTGTTCATATCTATATACAGTTCCAAATTCAGCGTATCTTTTCGGTAAATCTTTATATGACCAAGGTCTTGCATTATAAATCTCACAGTGGTGAGGACAATTCATTGGTTTTAATAAAAATTCTTCTCCTTCAGCAGGAGTATTTATTGGTTGAAAACTATCTGCTCCATACTTCGCATAATGTCCAGAAGTAACATAAAGCTCTTTTTGTCCAATATGTGGAGTTACAACTTGTTCGTATCCAGCTTTCTTTTGTGCCTTCTTTAAAAATTGCTCCAATCTATCACGTAAAGCAGCTCCTTTTGGTAACCATAAAGGTAAGCCTTGTCCAACTCGTTGTGAAAAATGGAATAAATCCAATTCTTTACCCAGTTTTCTATGATCACGTTTTTTTGCTTCTTCTAATAATTGTAAATATTCTGTTAAATCTTTTTGCTTTGGAAACGAAATTCCATAAACTCGAGTTAACTGTTTGTTTTTTTCATTACCTCTCCAGTAAGCTCCAGCAACAGAAAGTATTTTCATAGCTTTAATTATTCCTGTGTTAGGAATATGTCCACCACGACATAAATCAGTAAAAGTAGAATGATCACAAAAAGTAATTGTTCCGTCTTCTAAATTAGTGATTAATTCTGTTTTATATTCATTATCCTTATATAGTTCTAAAGCTTCTGCTTTTGTTGCAGAACGCATTTTAAATTCATGCTTCTCTCTAGAAATTTCTAAAATCCTATCTTCAACTCTTTTAAAATCGGCGTCAGTTAGTTTTTCATCGCCAAAATCAACATCATAATAAAAACCATTATCAATCGCAGGTCCAATTGTTAGTTTACAATCTGGATAAAATTCTTCAATTACTTGCGCCATAACGTGAGAAGTAGAATGCCAAAAAGCTTTTTTACCTTCGTCGTTATTCCAAGTGTATAAAATTAGAGAACCATCGGTGGTTAAATTGGTTGTCGTTTCAATTATTGTACCATTAAAAGAAGCCGAAATTACATTTCTAGCTAAACCTTCGCTTATACTTAAAGCAACATCCATTGGAGTCGTACCTTGCGCAAACTCCTTAACCGAACCATCTGGTAAAGTAATCTTTATCATTTTTTATTTTTTAATGAATTGCAAATATACAATATTGACTAATTACATACAATATATATATAGGCGCATTTTTACATACTTTGATATGTGTTCGTTTTTCTTGGAGCTATTTCCCGCTTTTCGCTGTATCTTTTTGTTTAAAAAAAACAAAAAGGATGCCGCTACACTCGGGGCTAGGGCAGTGGTAGTTCGATTGTGAGTTTACTTATTACCTAAAGAATATGTCTATATTAAAGTTTTTATTTGGTATTTTGTTTTGATTTTTGGCTTTAGGAAAAATTATTTTGAATTGTAAGTATCTTGTAATCAATGGGAAGAAAAATACTTTAAAAAAAAGATTAAAAAAGGTTTGCGGGAATGAGAAAAGGTGCTACTTTTGCACCCGCATTCAAAGGCAAGTTCATTGCATTTATTGATAAGTTAACTTAGGGTTAACGGCTGGTAAAAAAGAAAATTTTTTTTCAAAAAAAGTTTGCCAGAGTCAAAAAAGGTTTTACCTTTGCAGCCCGCAATTGTGGCGACGTTCTGA
>PKEA01000099.1 GCA_002862805.1 Flavobacteriaceae bacterium
TTGTTTAAGAATTTTGCAGATAGATTTGATATTGTTGTTAAACAAGTTATTATTCATAAGTTAGTCGATGGTGTTTTCTTTTCGAGTATTATTTGTGAAAGAGATAAAATTGAAGAAATAATAGATGCACGAACTTCAGATGCAATTGCGTTAGCCTTAAGGTTTAGCGCACCAATCTTTACTTATAAAAATATTTTAGACAAAGCAGGAATATATCTTCAAATGAATTCTTTGGAAGAAGAAAAAACAGATACTGAAAAAGAAGGTTCTCTTTCTGATTTAGAAATTTTTGGAGATTTAGAAGACCCAGTTTCAAATGTTGAAGAATATGCTTCAAACTCTTTAGAGGAACTTTACAGTAAATTAGACGAAGCTGTTCAAAATGAAGACTATGAGAAAGCAGCAAAAATTAGAGATGAAATCTCAAAAAAAGAATCTTAAAAAATAATCAATACTTAATATGATCAAAAAAATAATTTTAACATTAGTGCTTTGTCTGGGTTTTGTTTCAATGAACGCTCAAGAGATTGAAAAAAAATGGCAATTAGGCGCTAACGATTATTTAGAGCTAAATGAAGGTAGTTATCAACTGAAATTATCGTCTGATAGTTTATTTCAAAAAGGAGATTACTTAGTTCAAGATAAATATTTGTTCTTGTTTGAAAATAATTCAGATTCCCCGACAAAAAGATTTGTAATTGAAGCTAAAACAGACTCAACTTTAACATTAAAAACAAAAGGGAAAGCCTATTCTTTCTTTGCTTCAAATAAAGTAAAGGAAGTTAAAAGTGAGGCTGTTCTAATTCCAAGTGGAGGAATGACAGCTACAGGAATTGGCCGAGGTGTTTTAGGAATGATTGCTCTTTTTGGAGTTGCATTTTTGTTTAGTGCTAACAGAAAAGCGATTAACTGGAAAACAGTTGGAATTGGATTATTTGCTCAATTAGTATTAGCATTTGGAATTTTAAAAGTAGGCTTTGTGCAAATGTTTTTTGATATTGTGGGTAAAATGTTTACCAAAGTATTAGAATTTACAAGAGCAGGAAGTGAATTTCTACTCGGTGGAATGATGGATATAAAAAGTTTTGGATTTATTTTCCTGTTTCAAGTACTTCCTACAATTATATTTTTCTCAGCATTAACTTCTTTATTATTTTATTTAGGTGTTATCCAAATTGTTGTAAAATTTATGGCAAAAGGATTGACAAAATTACTGAAAATTTCAGGAGCAGAAAGTTTATCTGTCGCAGGAAATATTTTCTTGGGTCAAACGGAAGCACCTTTGTTGATTAAGGCTTATTTAGATAAAATGAATAAAAGTGAAATTCTATTAGTAATGGTTGGTGGAATGGCAACCGTTGCGGGTGGAGTTCTGGCTGCTTATATTGGATTCTTAGGAGGCGGAGATAAAGTGCTTGAGGCCGAATTTGCCCGACATTTATTAGCTGCATCAGTAATGGCAGCACCTGGAGCAATTGTAATTTCAAAGATTTTATATCCGCAAACAGAAAATATAAATACAGATGTTGAGGTAACAAAAGATAAAATAGGTTCAAATGTTTTAGATGCTATTGCAACTGGTACAACTGAAGGATTGAAATTAGCAGCGAATGTTGCCGCAATGTTATTAGTTTTTATTGCATTTATTGCCTTAATTAATTTTACTTTAGGAAAAGTTGGAGCACTAACAGGTTTAAATGCTTTAATTTCTGAATATACGCCATATACAGCATTTTCATTAGAAACAATTTTAGGGATTATTTTCTCGCCCTTAATGTGGTTAATTGGCGTTGCAAAAGAAGATATGATGTTAATGGGGCAATTATTAGGAATTAAATTAGCTGCTTCGGAGTTTGTTGGATACATTCAACTTGCCGAATTGAAAAATGTGGCTAATGATATTCATTTTACATTTGAAAAATCAGTAATAATGGCAACATACATGTTATGTGGTTTTGCTAATTTTGCTTCTATTGGAATTCAAATTGGAGGAATTGGTTCTTTAGCGCCAAATCAACGTAAAACATTATCTGAATTTGGATTAAAAGCTGTTATTGGTGGAAGTTTAGCGTCTCTTTTATCAGCTACAATTGCCGGAATGATTATAGG
Source organism: Flavobacteriaceae bacterium (assembly GCA_002862805.1). Classification (GTDB taxonomy): domain Bacteria; phylum Bacteroidota; class Bacteroidia; order Flavobacteriales; family Flavobacteriaceae; genus Flavobacterium. The sequence goes on from PKEA01000099.1 coordinate 2,110, forward strand.
ATAAAAACTAAATAAAGGAATGAAACAATATCACGATTTAGTAAAGCACGTTTTAGAGAATGGTAACCAAAAAGGAGATAGAACAGGAACAGGAACATTAAGTGTTTTTGGGTACCAAATGCGTTTTGATTTAAGTGAAGGTTTTCCAATGGTTACTACCAAAAAGCTTCATTTAAAATCAATAATTCATGAATTACTTTGGTTTTTAAAAGGTGATACAAATATTAAATATCTTCAAGAAAATGGTGTTAAAATTTGGGACGCTTGGGCTGATGAAAACGGTGATTTAGGTCCGGTTTACGGACATCAATGGCGCAATTGGAACAGCGAAGAAATTGACCAAATAAAAGAATTAATTGAAACATTGAAATCTAACCCAAACAGTAGAAGAATGTTGGTTTCAGCTTGGAACCCTAGTGTACTGCCTGATACTTCTGTTTCTTTTGCTGAAAATGTAGCGAATAATAAAGCAGCTTTACCACCTTGTCATGCATTTTTTCAATTTTATGTTGCTGATGGTAAGTTGAGTTGTCAATTGTATCAAAGAAGTGCCGATATTTTTCTAGGAGTTCCTTTTAATATTGCTTCTTACGCATTGTTTACGATGATGATTGCTCAAGTTTGTGATTTACAAGTGGGAGAGTTTATCCACACTTTTGGCGATGCTCATATTTATAACAATCATATTGAACAATTAGAGCTACAACTTACAAGAGAATGTAGAGCACTTCCAACGATGAAAATCAATCCAAATGTAAAAGATATTTTAAAGTTTACTTTTGACGATTTTACTTTAGAAGGTTACGATCCTCATCCTCATATTAAAGGTACTGTTGCGGTTTAGTATTATGAAAAAAATATTTTTTTTACTATTGTCTTTTCTTACAATTACATGTTTTTCTCAAGAAGAGACTGTAATAGGAATCGTTGATTCTAATTCTTTAGAGTTGCCTTTTGCTGAAGTTGAGCAAATGCCAATTTTTCAAGGCTGTGAAGGTGTTAAAGAAGAGGAAATTTTAAAATGTTTTAAAACAAAAATAAATCAACACATAGTTAAGCATTTTAAATACCCAGAAGATGCTAGAACACAAAATATAGAAGGAAAAGTAATGGTTCATTTTACAATTAATACAGAAGGTGAAGTTGATAACATTCAAATTTTAGGAGCTCATAGCATATTGCGGCAAGCTGCTAGACATATTTTTGAAGCTTTGCCTAAAATGGAACCAGGAATTCATGAAGGTGAACCAGTTAATGTAAGGTTTACAATACCGTTAAATTTTAAATTAACTTAAATGAAAAAAATAATACTTACAACCTTACTTATTTTTCCTGTTTTTCTGTTTTGTCAAACTGATGTCCCAGTTCCAGAATTAGAAGAAGAAGAAAATACAACATTAGCTTTTGAGGTAATTGAACAAATCCCTATTTTTCCTGGTTGTGAAAATGCAGAAAGAAATATTGCATTAGATTGTTTTAATAAACAAATGCGAAATCATATATTAAAAAGGTTTAGTTATCCTGCTGAAGCTCAAAAGAATAATATTGAAGGGAAGGTTTACGTTTCATTCCTTATAAATAAGGAAGGAGATGTTGTAGATATTGCAGCAAGAGGAGCTGATCCTATTTTGCAAACTGCAGCCAAAAATATATTTTTAACATTACCCAAAATGAAACCAGGTATTCAAAGAGGAAAACCGGTTAACGTTAGATATGTTATGCCAATAAATTTTAAATTACATTAATATGAAAAAATCATTTTTTACTTTTCTATTTCTTGTAAGTTTGAATTCCTTTTCTCAAGAAAGAAATGAGTTAAAAGAAGTAACGATAACGACAAATGATTCATTAAAAGGAAAGTCATTAGATAATGTGCCTTTTGCTGTTATAGAAGAGATTCCCATTTTTCCTGGTTGCGAAGATGTCGTAAAAAAAGAAAGATTAGATTGTTTTAATGATAAAATGAGTGAGCATATTAAAACAAATTTTAAATACCCAAGTAAGGCACAAAAGCGCAACATTCAAGGAAGAGTTTCAGTTCAGTTTGTTATTAATAAAGAAGGAAATGTTGTAGATGTACAAACACGAGGAGCAGACCCTATTTTACAAACAGAAGCAAGAAGAATATTTTCTTTATTACCGAAAATGAAACCTGGTATACAAAGAGGAAAACCAGTTAATGTAAGATACGGTATTCCTCTTAATTTTAAATTGCAATAAATGAAAAATTTAGCATTCTTATTAGTCACTTTTTTTTCTATTTCATGTTTTGCTCAAGAAGAAACGGGCTTGGTTGATGAAAACTCAGATACTCTTACTCTAGAAATTGTTGATGTACCACCAACATCTTCAAATTGTAATGGTGAAAGTAAAAAAGATAAAAGCTATTGTTTTGATCAAAAAATGGCGGAGCATCTTCGTAAGCATTTTAAATATCCAAATAAAGCTGCTGAAGATAATATTCAAGGAAAAGTAGTTGTTAGTTTTGTTATTAACAAATTAGGTAAGGTTGTCGATATTCAAACAACTGGAGGTCATAAGATATTACAAAAAGAAGCGAAAAGGATAATTTCTCTATTACCAAAATTTACACCAGCTGTTAAAAATGGTAGGCCAGTTAATATAATGTATTCAATTCCTATTAATTTTAAATTGCAATAGAATGTTAACAATAATTGCAGCAGCTTCAGAAAACAATGCTCTTGGAAAAGACAATGATTTGGTTTGGCACTTGCCAGATGATTTCAAGCGTTTCAAAACATTAACAACAGGACATTTTATTATAATGGGTAGAAAAACATTTGAAAGTTTTCCTAAGCCATTACCAAATAGAACTCATGTTATTATTACTCGTCAAAAAAATTACGATGTTCCTGAAGGTTGTGTTGTTGTAAGTAGTTTGAAAAAAGCTATTGAAATTTGTCCTAAAAATGAAGAAAACTTTATTATTGGCGGTGGACAAATTTATAAACAATCAATTGATTTTGCTGATAAAATTGAATTAACGAGAGTGCATGCTACTATTGATGCAGATACTTTTTTTCCAGAAATTGATTTGAAAATGTGGAAATTAGTAAAAGAAGAATTTCATCCAAAAGACGAAAAACATCAATACGACTTTACTTATTTAACTTATGTTAAGGTCTAATAAATTTAACAGTTTCATTAATAATTGTATTTTTGCATTTCAAAACAAATAACATGTCAAAAAACGTTACACCATATAAAAATTCTGATTTAGGCAAAAAAGAGCAAGTAGCTCAAATGTTTGATACTATTTCTGGTAATTATGATGGTTTAAACCGAGTAATTTCTTTTGGAACTGATGCAAAGTGGAAGCAAAAAATTTTAAAAATGGTAGCTTCTAAACATCCAAAATCTATTTTAGATATAGCTACTGGAACAGGTGATTTGGCTATTTTATTTGCTAATACAACAGCAACCGAGATTATTGGTTTAGATATTTCGCAAGGAATGTTAGATATTGGGAAGAAAAAAATTGAAGCTCAAAAATTATCATCAAAAATACAAATGGTTTTAGGTGATGGTGAAAATATTCCTTATCCCGACAATTATTTTGATGTAATTACTGTAGCCTATGGTGTTCGTAATTTTGAAAACCTTGAAAAAGGATTAACTGACATTTTAAGAACACTAAAGCCAGGCGGACAATTTATTATTTTAGAAACCTCGGTACCTACAAAATTCCCTTTTAAACAAGGATATGCTTTTCATTCGAAATTTATTTTGCCTTTAGTTGGAAAATTGTTTTCAAAAGACAAAGCGGCTTATAGTTATTTGTCAGATTCAGCAAATAAATTTCCTTTTGGGGAAGTTTTAAACAATATTTTAAGAAAAATTGGGTTTATAGATGTAGAACATATGCCACAAACATTTGGGGTGGCAACTATTTACCATGCTTCTAAAAAATAACATGAAAAAGTATATTTTATTATTTTTATTCTCTTCAACCTTGTATTCGCAAGGAGGTATGTTTGGAAAAGATCCTATTATTAATAAGGAAAATTTTGACAAGCAAAGAATGCACTATGGATACTATTTAGGATTTAATAGTTTGGGTTTTAAAACCGACTATTTATCCGTTACTCAAGATATTGAGGTTCAAAATACTATTGGATTTAATGTTGGGTTAGTTGGTAATCTTAGGTTAACAAACTTTATGGATTTTAGGTTTGAACCAGGACTAATTATAACACAAAGAAACTTAACTTATCCTAATATTACAGATCCAGTAGACAGAGTAAGAGAGGTAAAGTCTACATATATTTATTTTCCTTTTTTGTTAAAATTTTCCTCTCAAAGAACAGGAAACATTAGGCCTTATTTAACTGCAGGATTGTCTACAGCTTTAAATTTAGGCAGTAATGCAGATTCTCCAGATGATAATTCAAATGATAGGTTTAGAATGACCAAATGGACTAGTTTTTATGAACTTGGTTTTGGTATTGATTTATATTTTGAATATTTTAAATTCTCTCCAACTATAAAAGGAGTGTTTAGTATGAATGATGAATTAATTAGAGATAATGACCCTAATAGTCAATGGACAGGAAATGTTCAAGAAATGAAAACTAGAGGTATTTTTATTAATTTCATGTTTCATTAAAATTAAACAGGCCGTTTAAATTCATTTAAAATTATTGCTGTTGCAGTAGCAACATTTAAGCTTTCTGTAAGTTGTAAGTTGCCAAACCTTGGAATAGAAATTCTTTCGGAAACAATTTTTTCAATAGATGAAGAAATGCCATTTGCTTCATTTCCCATGACTATGATTCCTTCTTTAGGTAAGTTTTCGCTATAGACTGATTTTCCGTCCATAAAAGTTCCAAAAACAGGAATTTTGGCTTTTTTTAGTTCGATTTCTAAATTACAATATACTACTTTAACTCTACTTATTGAGCCCATAGTTGCTTGTACCACTTTTGGGTTGTAAACATCTACAGTTTCTTCAGAACATAAAAGAGTTTCAATTCCAAACCAATCACAAAGTCTTATTATGGTTCCTAAATTTCCAGGATCTCTTATAGAATCTAATGCTAAAATAAGGCCTTCTAGTTTTGGATTTTTAGTTTCAGGAATTGAAAAAGTAGCTAAACAAGTATTTGGAGTTGTTAAAGCACTTATTTTTTTTAAATCTAAAATTGTTATGGCATGTGTTTTGCCTGATTTTAAACTAGAAAAATCATCTTGAGTTGTAAACAGATCATTCAATATATAATTGGCGTCAATTAATTCTTGTATTACCTTTACACCTTCGGCAATAAATATTTTATGTTGTTTACGATATTTTTTTTGTTGTAAACTCGTTATAAGTTTAATTTGGTTTTTACTAACCATAAAAATTGTATTTTTGACTAACTTTTGAATCAATTGAAAAAATATTTACCAAAAATAGCATTATTATTTCTAACAGGAAGCATATTCTTTTCATGCTCTATTGTTAAAAATGTACCTGAAGGAAATCAGTTGTTAACTAAAAACGAAATTTTAGTTAATGATAAGGTTGTTAATACAGAAGTTACCGATGGAATTTTGCTTCAAAAACCAAACAGTAAATTTTTTGGTTTTCCGTTAAGGCTTTCGCTTTATAACTTGGCTAAAAAAAATGCGGATTCTTCTTATAATAATTGGTTAAATAAAAAACCAAATAGAAAAGAAAATTTGGTTAAATTACTTTCAGAAAAACAAGTTGAACGATTAGGGAAATCTTTTTTAGTTTCAGGATTTAGTAATTTTTTAAAGAAAACGGGAGAAAAACCTGTTGTAATTGATTCAAAAAAAACAGAAAAAACAAAAGAGAGGTTTAAAACATACTACTTTAACGAAGGATATTTTAATTCTAAAATAGAAACCACAATTGATTCCTTAGGTAATAAAAAAGCTAAAATTGTTTATAAAATTGAAACTGGTAAGGCTACTCATATAGATTCTATTTCTCGATTTATTGAAACGCCAGAATTAGATGCGTTATTCGCTCAAACAGAACAACAATCTAAAATAAAAAAAGGAAATAGATTTAAGCAAACTGATTTTGAAGACGAAAGAAACAGAATTACTAAAGAATTCAGGAATAATGGTGTATATCACTTTCAGGTTAATCATGTAAAATATGATATCGTAACTTTTGACACAGTTAATAAAATAAATGCCGAATTAATTATTGAAGACCGAGATGTTAAAAAAGGAGATTCACTAATTAAAACACCGTTTAAGATTTATTCCATAAGTAATGTAAATATCTTTACAGTTAATAACAGTAAAAACATAAACAATAAATTTAAAGATAGCGTATCATATAGAAATTATAATATATATAGTAACGGTAAGTTAAATTATAGACCTAAAGCTTTAACCGATGCTATTTTTATAGAAAAAGGAAATTTGTTTAGTGATTCTGATAGAACGTTAACATCTAGATCTATTAGTAATTTAAAAACATTTAATTTTCCAAATATTGAATACGTTGAAGATCCAAATGATGAAAATGGATTAATTGCTAATATTTACCTAATTCCAAGAAAGAAGTATAGTTGGACACCATCTATAGATCTTACTTATTCAAATGTTATCAATTTTGGTATTTCTGGAAGTATGTCTGTAACATGGAGAAATCTCTTTAGAGGTGCTGAAATATTAGAATTGTCTACTAGAGGTCAAATTGGCTCATCTAAAGATTTTGCAAATCCAAACGATACATTTTTTAATATTTCAGAAATTGGTGCCGATGCTAAAATTACTTTTCCAAGAATATTTTTTCCTTTAAATACTAAAAGGTTTATAAAAAAAGAAATGCTTCCTACTACGCAAATGAGTGTAGGTCTAACAAGACAAAGAAATATTGGACTAGACAAAAGTAATTTTAATGGAGTAATTGGTTATAGTTGGACGCCAAAAGAAAATGTTTCTGTTCGTTATGATTTATTAAATATCCAATATGTTCAAAATTTAAATGTAGGTAATTATTTTAATGTATATTCTTCATCTTACGATAGATTAAATGATTTAGCTCAAATTTATAATACTAATCCTGATAATGTTGATGGTACAAATTTAACATCTTCTGGTGCAGTTAATTTTATTGAAGAGGTAATTTCTGGTGCTACTTCTTTAGTTTCAACAGATGATGATTATCAGTCCATCAGAAGTATTGGAGAAAGAAGAAAAAGATTAATTGAAAATAATTTAATTATTTCTTCTAGTTACACATATAATAAAACTACAAAAAAAGGACTTAATGACAATAATTTTTACGCTTTTAAAGGAAAACTTGAAACAGCAGGGAATTTAGCATCATTACTTGCAAAAGAGGTAAATGAGCCATTAAGTGATAATAATAAAGAAACATTATTAGGTGTAGAATATGCGCAGTATTTTAAAACAGAATTAGAATATATTAAACATTGGAACGCTGGAAAACAAAGAGTAATAGCTACAAGAGTTTTTGCCGGTATTGCTATTCCATATGGTAATGCAAATTCAATTCCGTTTTCTAGAAGTTACTTTGGGGGAGGAACAAATGACAATAGAGGTTGGCAAGCGTATACTCTGGGCCCAGGTAAAAGTGGCGCAGTAAATGATTTTAATGAAGCTAATTTTAAAATTGCTTTTAGTGCAGAATATAGAGCCAAGTTATTTGGTAATTTACATGGAGCACTTTTTGTAGATTTAGGAAATATTTGGAATGTATCAGATAACGTAGTAGATGAAAATTATACTTTTAACGGTTTAAAATCATTAGAAGATATTGCTGTTGGCTCAGGATTTGGATTTAGATACGATTTTAATTATTTTGTTTTTAGATTAGACTTTGGTTACAAAACCTATAATCCTGCGAAAGAACAAAGTGAAAGATGGTTTAGAGATTTAAATTTTAGTAGAACAGTTTTAAATTTCGGAATTAATTATCCATTCTAATTTTTTAAATTATTATTTTTGTCAAATAAACAAATTAAACAACTATGAACCATTCAATAAAACCAGGTGTTGCAACTGGAGATGAAGTACAAGAAATTTTTAGATATGCTAAAGAAAAAGGCTTTGCTTTACCAGCTGTAAATGTTACTGGTTCAAGTACTATAAATGGTGTTTTGGAAACAGCTGCAAAACTAAATGCTCCGGTTATAATTCAGTTTTCTAACGGTGGAGCTTCATTTAATGCGGGTAAAGGTTTGTCAAATGAAAATCAAAAATCTGCAATTCTAGGTGCTGTAGCCGGCGCAAAACATATACACACATTGGCTGAAGCTTATGGAGCTACAGTTATTTTACATACAGATCATTGCGCTAAAAATTTGTTGCCTTGGATAGACGGTTTATTAGATGCTTCTGAAGTTCACTTTAAAGAAACAGGAAAGCCTTTATATAGTTCTCACATGATAGATTTATCTGAAGAGCCTATCGAAGAAAATATTGAAATATCTAAAAGATATTTGGAGCGCATGAGCAAAATGGGAATGACGCTTGAAATTGAATTAGGTATTACAGGAGGAGAAGAAGACGGTGTTGATAATTCAGATGTAGATAGCTCTAAATTATATACTCAACCTGAAGAAGTTGCTTATGCTTATGAGGAATTAATGAAAGTAAGTCCAAGATTTACAATTGCAGCAGCTTTTGGTAATGTTCATGGGGTTTATAAGCCTGGAAATGTAAAATTAACTCCAAAAATTTTAAAAAATTCGCAAGAGTTTATAGAAAAAAATTATAATACTGGGACAAACCCAATTGATTTTGTTTTTCATGGGGGAAGTGGTTCTACATTAGAAGAAATTAGAGAAGCAATTTCTTATGGAGTAATTAAAATGAATATTGATACCGATTTGCAATTTGCATTTACTGAAGGTATTCGTGATTATATGGCT
>PKEA01000103.1 GCA_002862805.1 Flavobacteriaceae bacterium
TAAAACTTCAACTTCAAAATTTGGTGATAAAACTTCTTTATCTGTAAATTTTCTAACGACTAAAAATTGTTTTTTACGAATCAAATCAATATTTGGATGCGTTTTATCAAAATCTCTTGGAGCTGTTTTTAATTCTTCACCTTCAAGTATACCAAAATACTTTTTAAATGAAGCATGCTTAATAATTTCACGCAATTCAGAGGCATCAAGTGCAATTTCTTTTCTTATACGCAATAAATCATCTTTATTGGGCTCCCAAAAACCACCACCTACAAAACTTGCACCTGGTTCAATGTGTAAATAATAGCCACCACGAAGCATTGGCTTTGTTCTAGAAAAACCAACACTAAAATGATTTTTATAAGGTAATTTATTTTTAGAAAAACGAACATCTCTATATATTCTAAAAATTTGAATTCGCTCAATACTATCTATTTTACCTAGTGATTTCCCTATTTCATTAAAAAACTCTTTTACTTTTTGATGTTCATTATCAAATTTTTTCTTGTTTTCAGTAAACCATTCTCGGTTATTATTTTCTTTTAATAGTGAAAGGAATTCTAGATTACTTTTTGATAGCATTTTTTTATTTAAAGATACAAAAGTTTAAGAATAGTATTGTGTTTTTTTAAAATATGAAATAAATAATTTATCAAAATATACAGATTATCAGTAAAATATATTTTTTCAAAAGAACTAAGTTTGATTAACTACTGTTAGCTAAATTATAAATGTATAATCAAAATAAAATTTTATGAAAGCAAAATTATTTTTTATTTTATTTACTTGTAATATTCTTAATGCTCAAGTTATTGATGTAATTACAGGTTTAAATGCCTCAGGAATGTCAAATTTAGCAGTACACAACAATTATATTTACTTTAATTCTTTTGTTGAAAAGAAAATATATCGATTTGATCATACACATACAACTCCAATTATTGAATTAATTTATACGTTTAATGAAAATCCTAACTTTATGTATGTAAATAATGATATTTTATATGTTGGAGTAGAAAGTCCTTATAAGACTTATAAAATAGATTTATTAAGTTCTACTTTACAACCTTTACAAATAGCTACTATTGCAGGTCCAATGGCTCAGATTAATAATAATTTGTTTATAGGCCAATATGTTGCAGGAAAAATTTCTAAATTAAATTTATCTACAAATATTGTAACAGATGTTTTATTAGGATTTAAACCTAATTTCTTTTCAATGAGTGGTAATGAAATATATTTTACATCAAATTATACTAACCAACTTTATAAATTTGATTCTAATACTAATACTACAGAAACAATTTTATCTAATTTAGATTATGTTTCAGGAATCGTTTTTAAAAATAATTTTTTATATGTATGTGAAAGTATGAGTAATTCAATTTCATTTTATAAACAACCCAATTACGACTTTGGTAACCTTCTACAGTTACCATTAAACTCATGGCCAAACGGAAATTTAATAGTGGGCGATTATTTATTCTTTATACAAACAAGTGCTGGAAAAATTTCTAAATTTCAATTAGAATCTACATTATCAAGCAACGTTTTCAATGAAAATATTAATAAAGTTACTGTTTATCCTAACCCTTCTAATGGAATATTTAATCTAAAAAGTAATAATGAACTAAAAAACGCAAAAGTTTATGATTTAAAAGGTAATTTAATTATTAATTCAAAAATAGAGAATAATAAAATTAATCTTTCAAATTTTTCAAATGGTAGTTATGTACTTGAAATTGACGAACAATTAACTAAAATGACAATTATAAAGAAATAACTATTTATTTAATCGGTTTGATATATACTCTATTTCAGTTTTTCCATGAGGTTTAGGTTTTCCATCTAATCCTAAATTTACCATAATAATATTCTCAATTGTAATTATCGCTTCCCTAGTCATCATGTTTCTAACTTCGCAATTAAGTACAAGTGATGTAGTTCCAAATTTAATAACTTCTAATCCTATTTCAATAATATCACCTTGTTTTGCAGCACTCATAAAGTTTATTTCACTCATAAATTTGGTTACTACTTTTGGGTTTTCTAATTGCACAATAGAGTACAAAGCCGCTTCTTCATCTACCCAAGCCAATAATCTACCTCCAAATAAAGTTCCGTTTGCATTTAAATCCTCAGGCTTAACCCATTTTCTTGTGTGAAATCTCATAGTTTTTATTTTTTATTAAAAGTAATAAAAATCAAAATAGAATATTATTTTAAACAAATTGTTTTTCTTATAATTAAATTACTTTTCTCTATTCTTTAAGACATTTACCACATCATTCAATTGAAACCCTTTTGCTTGTAATAAAATTAAGTAATGAAACAATAAATCGGCGCTTTCAGATAAAAATAAATCGTCGTTATTGTCTTTTGCTTCTATGACTACTTCAACCGCTTCTTCACCTACTTTTTGAGCAATTTTATTCATTCCTTTAGCAAATAAACTGGCAACATAACTTTTTTCAGAATCGGCATTTTCTTTTCTATTCTGAATAGTTTTTTCCAATTTTGAAATGAACCCAAAACTTTGATTATTAGCTTCTTGCCAACAAGTATCTAAACCTGTATGACAAGTTGGTCCTGCTGGATTTACTTGTACTAAAAGTGTATCGTTATCGCAATCATTTTTAACTGAAACCAATTCTAAAAAATTACCACTCTCCTCGCCTTTTGTCCATAATCTGTTTTTAGAACGACTGAAAAATGTCACTTTATTGGTTTCTAAAGTTTTATCTAAAGCTTCTTGATTCATGTAACCCAACATTAGAACATTTTTCGTTTCGTTGTCTTGAATAATTGCTGGAATTAATCCGTCGTTATTTTTTGGAAAATCTATTTTCATCTATTTTTATTTAAAGATTGAATGATTTAAAATTGAAAAATTATTTTGATAATTAACTTTTAATCTTAAATCCGTACTTCTATATTTTGTTCTTTTAAATATTGTTTTAATTCAGGAATTTCAATTTCTTGGAAATGAAAAACACTCGCAGCCAAAGCAGCATCAGCTTTTCCATTGATAAAAGCATCAACAAAATGTTCTTTAGTTCCTGCTCCGCCTGATGCAATAATTGGAATATTAACTAAAGTTGAAAGTTTAGTTAAAGCTTCATTGGCAAATCCGTTTTTGGTTCCATCATTGTTCATGGAAGTGAATAAAATTTCACCAGCCCCTCTTTTTTCTACTTCAATTGCCCAATCAAATAGGTTTAATTCGGTTGGAACCTTACCTCCTACTAAATGTACTATCCATTCACCATCAATCTCTTTAGCATCAATAGCAACTACTACACATTGACTTCCAAATTCTTGCGCTAATTCGTTAATTAAATTAGGATTTTTAACGGCTGAAGAGTTGATAGAAACCTTATCCGCTCCATTTTTTAATAAAATTGAAACATCTTCAACAGAACTAATTCCTCCGCCAACGGTAAACGGAATATTAATAGCTTTTGCTACATTTCTAACCAAATCGACTAAAGTTTTTCTTCTTTCTTCAGTTGCTGAAATGTCTAGAAAAACCAATTCATCTGCTCCTTCTTCTGAATATTTTTTAGCCAATTCAACAGGATCACCTGCATCTTTTAAATCCACAAAATTGACACCTTTTACAGTTCTTCCATTTTTGATATCTAGACATGGAATAATTCTTTTTGTCAGCATTTTTATTGGTTTAAAATGAAATTTTCTAATTGTTTTAAGGAAATTCTTCCTTCATAAATGGCTTTACCAATAATTGTACCTTCACAACCTAATTCGGATAATTTGGGTAATTCATCAAAAGTTGAAATTCCACCAGAAGCGATTAGTTTTACATTTTCGCATAAAGTCAAAATTTCTTTATATAAATCAAAACTTGGCCCTTCAAGCATTCCGTCTTTAGCAATATCTGTACAAATTACATACGAAATTCCATCTTTTTGATAGTTCTGTATAAACGGAATAACTTCTTCGTTACTTTCTTCTAACCAACCCGAAACCGCTATTTTTCTATTATTGGCATCTGCACCAAGAATTATCTTTTCTGTTCCATATTGGTTAATCCATTCTTTGAATAAAGTCGGATTTTTAACAGCAATACTTCCTCCTGTTATTTGATTTGCACCACTTTCAAAAGCAATTTTTAAATCTTCATCGGTTTTTAAACCGCCACCAAAATCAATTTTTAGTTTGGTTTTAGTCGCAATTTGTTCTAATACTTTATGATTGATGATTCTACTTGATTTTGCACCGTCTAAATCTACTAAATGTAAATATTGAATTCCTGCATCTTCAAATGATTTAGCAACTTCTAAAGGGTTTTCGTTGTATATTTTTTTGGTATTATAATCGCCTTTCGACAAGCGAACACATTTTCCGTCTATAATATCTATTGCTGGTATAATTCTCATTTTTTTTTATTTAAAGATTTAAAGATTGAAGCATTTAAAAATTATTTTTTCAATCTTTTAATTATTTAATCTTTCAATTCTAGGAAATTCTTTAATATTTGTTCTCCAAAAACACCACTTTTTTCTGGATGAAATTGTACTCCATAAAAATTATCTTTTTGTAAAGCTGTTGCGTATTCCATTTCATAATTTGTTGTTGCAATCATTTCTAAACATTTTGGAGCATAAAAACTATGCACTAAATACATGAATTCATGCTCTTTAATATCTTGAAATAAAGCTGATTTTAAATTATAAATAGTATTCCAACCCATTTGAGGAACTTTTACTTTATTTGAAAATTTTAGTATATCTACATCAAAAATTCCGAGTCCTTTTGTATTCCCTTCTTCGGTTGATTTACATAATAATTGCATGCCTAAACAAATGCCTAAAACAGGTTGTTTTAAAGTTGGAATCAGTTTATCTAAACCACTTTCTCTCAACTTTTTCATAGCACTACTCGCTTCTCCAACACCAGGAAAAATAACTTTATCTGCAGATTGAATAAAAGCAACATCATTTGTCAAAACTCCTTCAAAACCTAATCGTTCTAAAGCAAATTGAATGCTTTGGATATTTCCGGCTCCGTAATCTATAATTGCAATTTTCATTATAACATTCCTTTTGTAGATGGTAAAATCAATTTTTCAGTATCGCGTTTTACGGCTACTTTTATGGCTTTTGCAAAAGCTTTAAAAATAGCTTCAATTTTGTGGTGTTCGTTAGTTCCTTCTGCTTTGATGTTTAAATTAGCTTTTGCGCCATCTGTAAAGGATTTAAAGAAGTGAAAAAACATTTCCGTTGGCATTTGACCAATCATTTCTCGTTTAAAATCGGCTTCCCAAACCAACCAATTTCTCCCTCCAAAGTCAATAGCAACTTGCGCTAAACAATCGTCCATTGGTAAACAAAATCCGTAGCGTTCAATTCCTAATTTATTTCCCAATGCTTTTGCAAAAACTTCTCCTAAAGCTATTGCTGTATCTTCAATGGTGTGGTGTTCATCTACTTCTAAATCTCCTGTAACTTGAATATCTAAATCCATTTGACCGTGACGCGCAATTTGGTCTAACATGTGGTCGAAAAAAGCAATTCCTGTATCAATTTTGCTTTTTCCCGTTCCGTCTAAATTAACCGTAATTACAATATCTGTTTCATTTGTTTTACGAATAATAGAAGCTGTTCTTTCTTCTAATTTTAGAAATTTGTAAATGGTTTTCCAACAAGTAGTTGTCAAAGCAATTGTAGATGCTAATTCTTCTATAGAAGAAGCAATTTCATTTCCGCCAAGGTTTTCTTCATTTTTTATAAATATTGCTTTAGCACCTAAATTTTTAGCCAATTCAACATCGGTAATTCGATCACCTAATACAAATGAATTTTCTAAATCGTATTCTGTATTATTGATATATTTAGTCAACATTCCTGTTCTAGGTTTACGAGTAGGCGCATTATCTTCTGGAAAACTTTTATCGATGAAAATCTCATTAAAAACAACACCTTCATTTTCAAAAGCTTTAATGATGAAGTTTTGTGTAGGCCAAAATGTATCTTCTGGAAAACTAGAAGTTCCTAAACCATCTTGATTGGTTACCATTGCCAATTCGAAATCTAATTCTTTTGCAATTTTTGCTAAATATTGAAAGGCTTTTGGATAAAACTCCAATTTAGATAAACAATCAAGCTGATAATTTTCAGGTTCTAAAACAATTGTTCCGTCTCTATCTATAAATAATACTTTTTTAGCCATTTTAAAATGATTTTAAAGTTTCGATTAAATTTAAGTTTTCTTCCTTTGTTCCAATTGTAATTCTTAAACAATTTTCGCATAAAGGTTGGTTACTTCTATTACGAACTACAATTCCGTTGTCCAAAAATTGTTGGTAACGTTTATTAGCATCGTCCACCTTTATTAAAATAAAATTTGCGTCTGATGGATAAATTTTTTCAATAAATGAAAAGTTCAACAAAGCTTCTTTTAGTTTTTTCTTTTCAGCTAATATTCTTTTAAGTTGTGGCTTTAAAGTTCCTTGCAACAACTTTCTTATTGCATTTTCTTGAGTTGAAATATTTATATTATATGGAGGCTTTATTTTGTTTAAAATCGCTAAAATTGGCTTTGATGCATATAAAATACCAACACGCAAACCAGCCATAGCATAAGCTTTAGATAAGGTTTGTGTAATAATTAAATTTGGAAAATCGTTTAATTCACTTAACCAGCTTCTATTTTTTGAAAAATCAATATAAGCTTCGTCAATTATTACTAAACCATTAAAATTATTTAAAATTTTAAGTACTGATTCGTCTGAAAATGAGTTTCCAGTTGGGTTATTTGGAGAACATAAAAAAATAATTTTAGTGTTTTTATCTACTGCATTTAAAATAGTATCTACATTAGGTTGAAAATCATTAGTTAATAGAACTTCTCTGTTTTCAATAGCATTTATATTAGCCAATACACCATACATTCCGTAAGTTGGTGGCAATGTAATGACATTGTCTTTATTAGGCTCGCAAAATGCTCTAAAAACCAAATCTAATACTTCATCGCTACCATTTCCTAATAATATATTTTCTGTAAATACATCTTTAATAGCTGCTATTTCAGCTTTTAAATCTTTTTGTTGCGGATCTGGATAACGGTTAAAACCATTTGAATACGGGTTTTCATTGGCATCTAAATAGACCATTTCTTGTGTGAAATTTTGAAACTCATTTCTTGCTGAAGAGTAAGGTTTCATTTTCTTTACGTTTTCACGAACTATATTGTTTATATCGAAACTCATTTTTAAATCTTTATTTTTTTTAAATCTTTCAATCTCAACGTTACCGCATTTTTGTGCGCTTGTAAACCTTCAGCTCCAGCCATTATTTCAATAGCATTTCCAATATTCTGGATTCCATTTTCTGAAATTTTTTGAAATGTCATTGCTTTTAAAAAACTATCTAAATTTACACCACTGTAACTCTTAGAGTAACCATTAGTTGGTAATGTGTGATTCGTTCCAGAAGCATAATCTCCTGCACTTTCAGGAGTATAATTACCAATAAATACCGAACCTGCATTTTCAATTCTATTCACAAAAAAGTTCTCATCTTTTGCACAAACTATAAAATGTTCTGGTGCATATTCGTTTATTAAATCTAAAGCAATTTGTTCAGTTTCAACAAATATCAACTTAGAATTATTGATAGCTACCTTAGCAATGTCTTTTCTAGGTAATTTTGATAATTGCTTATAAACCTCTTCTTCAACGTCATTTAACATGTTTTTCGAAGTCGTTACTAAAATAACTTGACTGTCTTTGCCGTGTTCTGCTTGACTCAATAAATCTGAAGCTACGAACGAAGGAACAGCTGATTCATCAGCAAAGACTAACAATTCACTTGGTCCAGCAGGCATATCAATAGCTACTCCGTTTTGAGAAGCAAATTGTTTTGCAATCGTTACAAATTGGTTTCCTGGTCCAAAAATTTTATAAACTTTATCAATTGATTTTGTTCCAAAAGTCATTGCTGCAATTGCTTGGATTCCACCAACTTTATATATTTTAGTCACACCGCAAAGTGAAGCTGCAAACAAGATAGCTGGATTGATATTTCCGTTTTTATCTGGTGGTGTACATAATATAATTTCCTTGCAACCAGCAATTGTAGCTGGTACAGCCAACATTAAAACGGTTGAGAATAAAGGTGCAGAACCACCAGGAATATATAAACCAACTTTTTGAATCGGTCTTTTTTCTTGCCAACATTGCACTCCTTCAGAAGTTTCAATACTTATTTTTTCTGTTTTTTGAGCTTTGTGAAACTTTTCGATATTTGATTTAGCTAATTGAATGGCTTCTTTTAATTCATTGGAAACTTGTGCAACCGCTTTTTCAATTTCAGCAGTAGAAACTACTAAATTATCTATTTGCACTCCATCAAATAAAGAAGTGTATTTCGCAACAGCTATATCACCTTTTTGTTGCACTTCTTTAAAAATTTGTTTTACGGTTTCTTCAACATCATCAAAAGTTTGAGTAGGTCTTTTTAAAATTTCTTCCCAAGTTGACGGTTGTGGATTATATATTTTATTCATTTTTTAGTCTTTTCTCTTTGTTCTTTTTTCTTTTTTCTATTCTCTTTATAAAACCATTTTTTCGATTGGACAAACCAAAATTCCTTCTGCCCCAGCTTCTTTTAATTGGTCAATTACATCCCAAAAAGTATCTTCCTCAATCACAGAATGAACACTACTCCATCCTTTTTCTGCTAAAGGCATAACAGTTGGACTTTTTAAAACAGGAAGAATATTGCTGATTTCGTTGATTTTATCGTTAGGTACGTTCATTAAAATATATTTCGATTTTTTGGAACGTAAAACCGACTGAATTCTGAATTGTAGTTTAGATAAAATAGCTTTAGATTCTTCCGTTATTTGAGGTGAAACTGCTAAAACGGCTTCACTTTTTAAGATAACTTCAACTTCTTTTAAGCCGTTTTTAAATAAAGTACTTCCGCTTGAAACAATGTCAACAATAGCATCTGACAAACCAATGTTTGGTGCTATTTCAACCGAACCTGAAATTTGGTGAATATCTACCGAAAGTCCTTTTGAGGAAAAATAGTCGATTACTGTTTTTGGGTAAGAAGTAGCAACGCGTAAACCGTGTAAATCTTTTAACGATTGGTACTCGAAAGCTTTAGGAACTGCTACAGAAACTTTACATTTGGAAAAGCCTAATTTTTCAGCAACTTGAATGTTCTGTCCTTTTTCTACTAATAGATTGCTTCCCACAATAGCAATATCTACTACTCCATCGATAAGATATTGAGGAATATCTGAATTTCTAAGGAAATACACTTCTAAAGGAAAATTGGAAGCCGTTACTTTTAATTGGTCGTTTCCGTTATAAACAGAAATACCTGAATCTTTTAAGAGTTGAAGACTTTCATCGTAAAGTCGTCCTGATTTTTGAATTGCAATTTTTAAGATACTCATTTTGTTTTGAAAATTATTGAGTATATCTAATAGCTATTTCATGAAAAGAAAAAACCCGCTTGATATACTCAAACGGGTTTATAATTATTTTGGGTTATTACACAAAAACATCATTGCCTAGCTTGAGCTTGGTTTAAATGATGATGATGATGTAATTGATTTGTAAACATTTTTTTTGTTTTAATAACACTGCAAATATAATGACATAAAATTCGAATAAACAAATATTTTTTAAATTTTATGTTTTGTTTAAGCTAATTGCACACCGAAAAAGTGACCAACTAAGGCTGTTAAAACCATTGCAATCGTACCCCAAAAAGTAACTCTTATCACTGCTTTTAGAATGCTTGAACCACCTGTTTTTGCTGCTAAAGCTCCTAATAAAGCTAAAAATAAAATAGCTGTACCATACAACCAAAATTCCATAGATTTAATTGGTAAAAATAAAGTTACTAAAAAAGGCAAAGCTCCACCAATAGTAAATGCAGCTCCTGAAGCTAGTGCTGCTTGTAATGGATTTGCTTGACTTATTTCATTAATTCCTAATTCGTCTCTTACATGAGCACCTAAAGCATCGTGTTCGGTTAATTCTAAGGCAACTTGCATTGCAGTTTCTTTTTTTAAACCTCTTTCTTCGTAGATTTCAGCTAAACGTTGTAATTCAAGTTTGGGCATTTGTTCTAATTCAATTTTTTCTCTTTCTATGTCTGCTTTTTCTACATCAGTTTGAGAACTTACTGAAACGTACTCACCTGCAGCCATGGATAAAGCTCCAGCTACTAATCCAGCTAAAGTTGCTAATATAACTGGTTCACGAAATTCACTTGCTGCTGCAACACCAATAGCAATACTTGAGGTTGAAAGTATTCCGTCATTAGCACCTAAAACAGCAGCTCTTAACCAATTGCTTTTGTGAATGTAATGATTATCTAAATAGTCATCTGCTTGATTTTCCATAGTTTAAATGCTATCAAATACACCTTTTGTAAGTATTTTTGAGTTTTTGTTTACTTTATTACTTTCAATAATTTCTATAGAATTGGCTGACTTCTCTCCTACTTTGACTTCTGTTTTTTCAAAGGTATAATTAGTTTTTGAATTATTTTTAACTAAAAGTACATAATTTTTATCATTTTCAGTTATTAAGGCGTCAATTGGAATAGCTAAACCTTTCTTTGAATCTGTTAAAATTGTTGCTTCTACAAACATTCCAGTTAATAATCGTTGTTTAATAGCATCATCTAAGTGTCCGCGAATCATGATTGTTCTGTCGTTTCCTTCAATAGATTTTCCTACCAAAACTACTTTAGCCTTGAATTCTTCTTTTGAAGCTTGTGGAACTGTAAAAACAATATTTTGATTTTCTTTAACTTGAAGAATGTC
>PKEA01000006.1 GCA_002862805.1 Flavobacteriaceae bacterium
ACAAGACATTAACGGATTAAATGCTTTAGATGCTTTAGGTTATGATGTTTCTTTGTCAAATAATGGCACTAGAGTTGCTGTAAGTGCAATAAATGATCTCAATAATAACCAAACCGGATTTGTAAAGGTTTTTGATTATATTAATAATATTTGGACACAAATAGGGCAAACTATAAATGGTATTGCTGCTGAAGATCGTTTTGGAACATCAATTGCTTTATCAGGAAATGGAAACACATTAATTATAGGTGCGACAGGTAGTGATGTTAATGGTTCAAATTCTGGAGCTGTTTCTATCTATGATTATGTATCAAATAATTGGGTTCAAGCAGGACAAACAATTTATGGAACTAGTAGTTTTGGTTGGGAAGTATCCATTACTGAAGATGGTAATATAATTGCAACGGGTTCTTTATTTATTAATTATTATAAAGGTCAGATTAAAATTTTTCAAAGAAACTCAAATAATTGGATACAAATAGGAAATAACATTGATGGAGATTTTAATTATGATAATTTTGGTACAAATATGATATCGTCTGATGGAACCACAATTATAACAGGAGCTCAATACAATGATTTTATAGGAAGTAATGCTGGACAAGTAAAAGTATATGATTTAACATCTCTTTTAAATAGTAATGGGTTTGTACAGGCTAATTTTTTAGTTTACCCTAACCCAACATATGAAACACTTACAATTGAATTAAAAAACAACTTAGAATTAAAAAAAGTAAATTTTTATAATACTTTAGGACAAATTGTAAAAACTTCTAAAAATACTACTACAAACGTTTCAGATTTAGCTAAAGGAAGTTATTTTGTAGAAATTATTACCAATCAAGGTAAAGCAACTAAAACGATTGTTATTGAATAATTAGCTTATAAAATTTAGATTTAAATAGGTTTACTTTTCAGTAAACCTATTTTGCTTTTAATATATAACTATATATAAATCAATACTTTAATAACTTAAAATTTACATTGTTAATTAAAAAACGTAATTAATTGATAATCAGTTAATCTTAATTTAACATAAGTTGTTAATAACTAAATATAGAAAATAAGAAGTTTTTTTAGATTATAATATAAATTTTTATAAGCAAAAAGAGGAATGAATAAAACATAAAAAGTTGTTGAATTTTATTTAAAAGTTATTAGCTTTTTTTAATAGGTTATTAACAAAAAATAGATAGGTAACTTTTCTACAAAACATATAAAAATTTGAAATGAACAGTTGTTAATAACTAAAAAGTAAAAAAAGTTTAGAAGATAAAAATCAGTAGTTTATATAAAAATTACATTGTTAATAGTTTTGTATAACTAAGTAAAACTTAAAAAAGAACAGAAAAAATAAAAAGTTTTAGCAACTATTAACAAGCTATAATAACCATCATTTTTTTTAAATTTAATTAAATCTTTTTTTGTTGTATTTAATATATGTTGAAAACTTTCAATTTTTATTTTAGTTATATTTAGGTTAATTCTGAAATGTAAATTCTTAATTCTAATTAGTATTTCGTAACTTTCAACTTTAATTAGAAAATGATACATGAGTAAGAAACCAAAAAAATTTGGAAAAAAAGTAAAAGATTTCACTGCACAAATATTTAAAATCCTTTCAAAAGATCCTTCAAAGTCTTTTAACTACAAGCAAATTGCTGCTTCATTAGAACTTAATGATACCAAAAGTAGAAACGAAATCATTCGCGATTTAAAACTTTTAAAAGCACAAGACAAAATTCACGAAACCGAAATAGGAAAATATCAAGTAATTTCTAAAGCAGAATATTACGAAGGATATTTAGATATGACGTCACGTAAAACTGGTTATTTTGTTTGCGATGAACTAGAAGATGATGTTTTTGTACCCAAACAAAATTTAAATCACGCTTTAGATAAAGATAAAGTAAGAGTATATATTTATAACCGTAGAAGTTCTCGTAAACCTGAAGCTGAAATTTTAGAAATTTTAGAAAGAGCTAAAACAGAGTTTGTTGGTGTAATTGATATTCAAAAAAACTTTGCTTTTGTTACTACTACAAATGCTAAAATGTATACCGATATTTTTATTCCAAAAAATAATTTAGGCGATGCAGAAAATGGAGATGTAGTTTTAGTAGAAATGGAAGATTGGCCTAAAAAAGCCGATTCTCCTTTTGGAAAAGTAATAAAAGTGCTAGGTAAACCTGGAGAACATAATACCGAAATTCACGCTATTTTAGCTGAATACGGTTTACCTTATGATTTTCCTATTGAAGTTGAAGCGTATGCTAATAAAATAGATACTTCTATAACAGCTGAAGAAATTGCAAAACGTAGAGATATGCGCGATGTTTTAACATTTACCATAGATCCAAAAGATGCAAAAGATTTTGATGATGCTTTATCGTTTCAAGTGTTAGAAAATGGAAATTATGAAATAGGAATTCATATTGCCGATGTTTCGCATTATTTACAAGAAGGCACTATTTTAGATGATGAAGCGTATAATAGAGCAACTTCTGTTTATTTAGTAGATAGAGTAGTTCCAATGTTACCAGAAGTACTTTCAAATTTTGCTTGTTCGCTACGTCCACACGAAGAAAAATATACTTTTTCAGCTGTTTTTCAATTGAATAATAAAGCAGAAATTGTAGATTCTTGGTTTGGAAGAACAGTAATATATTCTGATCAACGTTTTGCTTATGAAGAAGCACAGCAAATAATAGAAACAAAAGAAGATATTATTCCAGCTGAAATTTCAATTACTGGAAAAGAATATAAAGTTCCAAAACCTATAGTTGAGGCGACTTTAAAATTAGACGAATTAGCAAAAATTCTTCGTTCGAAACGAATGAAAAACGGAGCTATTTCCTTTGATAAAGTAGAAGTAAAATTCAACTTAAATGAAGAGGCTGAACCAATTGGAGTTTATTTTAAAGTTTCTAAAGATGCCAATCATCTTATCGAAGAGTTCATGCTTTTAGCGAATAGAAAAGTAGCTGAATTTATTGGTAAACAAAAGAAAACCTTTATTTATAGAGTGCATGATGAACCTAATGATGATAAACTTTTTGGTTTACAAAATTTGATTTCAAAATTTGGTTACAAATTAGATTTGCGAAATAAAAAAGATATTTCTAAATCGTTAAACCAATTAATGCAAGATGTTAACGGTAAAAAAGAGCAAAATTTAATTGATACACTTGCAATAAGAACCATGAGTAAAGCAAGTTATTCTACCGAAAACATTGGTCATTACGGTTTAGCTTTTGATTATTACAGTCATTTTACATCACCTATTAGACGTTATCCTGATGTTATGGTACATCGATTACTTCAATATTATTTAGACGGCGGAAAAAGCGCCGATGAAGAAGTATATGAAGAAAAATGTAATCATTCTTCAAACATGGAAGGTTTAGCTACACATGCTGAAAGAGATTCTATCAAATACATGCAGGTTAAATACATGCAAGATCATAAAGATGAAGAGTTTTTAGGTGTAATTTCTGGAGTTACCGAATGGGGAATTTATGTAGAAATCATTGAAAATAAATGCGAAGGAATGTGTCGTATTCGTGAAATTAGAGACGATTATTATACGTTTGATGATAAACAATATGCACTTGTAGGTGAAGTTTCTAAAAATATTTTGCAATTAGGAGATGAAGTTTACGTTAAAGTTAAAAATGCCGATTTAGTAAAAAAACAATTAGATTTTACGTATTTAAGAAAAAAGGAATAGTTTTTGAGTCATTGCGAAGAACGAAGCAATCTGAATTATGAAAGTATTAGAATTTATAAAAAAGAATATTTCTGTTTTTAATTTAACTAGTTTAATATTATTTTTTTATTCATTTTACTTATTCATTTTGTTAAAAAAAGGAGAAGATTTTTATTACGCAGTGATTGCAATTATTATAAGTTTTCTGTTTTTATCTATGTTTCTATTTTTATTAGATTATTTTTTAAATAAAAAAATTAGAAATAGATTTTTAAAAAATATTTTAGAATTTATTATTTTAATTATTATTACATCTATCATTTATAAAATTTTATAAAAATGAAAAAAATAACATACATAGTATTATTAATCAGCTCAGTAGCTTTTTCTCAAGTCGAAAAAAAATTAGGAGAATTTAATAAAGTAACTTCATTTGATAAAATAGATGTTACTTTAATTCAAGGAACTGAAAATAAAATTATCCTTCATGGAGCAAGTGCAAATGAAGTTGAAATTGTAAATAAAAATGGTGAATTAAAAATAAAAATGCCATTAACTAAAATGTTAAGTGGCGATAATATTTCTGCAACCGTTTATTTTACAAAATTAGATGCTGTTGAAGCTAATGAAGGAAGTAGAATTGCAACAAAAGATGCAATTTCAGCTATTAGTTTTGATATTATTTGTAAAGAAAATTCAGAAGTAAAATTATTAAACCTACAAGCTGATAAATTACAAGTTAGAACTACACAAGGAAGTATAGTTACACTTAAAGGAAAAGTAAAAAACCAAGATGTTTTATCAAATTCTGGTGGAAAATACGACGGTCAAGATTGTGTAACTGAACAAACTGTTGTTACCGTAAACGCTGGTGGAATTGCAAATGTTTTCGCAACTGATTTAGTAGAAGCGAAAACAAGAGCGGGTGGTGAAATAAAAATTTATGGTAAACCAAAACAAATCAACCAAAAAACAATTGCTGGTGGAACAATAGTTCAAGTTAAATAAATTATTTTTTTTAACTTCGTAGTTCAAACATCTATAACCCTATTTTTTAATGCTGCATGATATTTTAACAGCAATTCCATTAGGAATATTATTAGCTTTTACTATTGGACCAGTTTTTTTTGTATTACTTGAAACTAGTATTACAAAAGGCTTTAGAGCTGCTATGGTATTTGATTTTGGTGTTATTTTTGGGGATTTAGTTTTTATTTTAATAGCTTATTTTAGTACTAATCAACTTTTAGAAAAATTAAAAGACGATCCAAGTTTATTTTTTCTTGGAGGAGTTATCATGTTAAGTTATGGAATTATATCTTTTATTAAACAAAAAAGAAGTTTTAAACTTCAAATAGAAGTAGATGTTAAAGACGAAATTAACCAGCCTAATAATTATTTAAATCTTTTTTTTAAAGGCTTCTTACTTAATTTCATCAATATTGGAGTTCTAGGTTTTTGGATGGTTATGATTATATCATTTGGACCAAAATTAAATATGGAACCTAATAGAATTATTGTTTTTATTGCTACTATTTTAATTGTTTATTTACTTATTGATAGTGTTAAAATAATAATTGCTAAGCAGTTAAAAAGTAAATTAACACCCTTTATTATTTATAAGATTAAAAATGTAATAAGTATAATTCTTATTATTTTCGGAATTTTTTTAATGATGCAAGGCTTTTTTCCTGATGAGAAAAAAATGATTGAAAAGAAATTAGAATTACTTAAAAAATAAAAAAGAGCTACAATATGTAGCTCTTTTTTTTGAGGCATCGTCCGGATTCGAACCGGAGTAGACGGTTTTGCAGACCGGTGCCTAGCCGCTCGGCCACGACGCCCTTCTTAATTCGAAAGCAAATTTACATATATTTTATAGTAACGCAAGAAATATTAAGTAAATTTTAATTTTAATCTTCAAATTTCTTAGTTAATTAAACCTAGTTTTGATGCAAAATAGTAATATTCAACAATATGAAGAAATTTCAATATTTAAAACCTTTATTAAATTTTGTATTAATTGCTTTATTAATAAATACAATTAGTAGAATATTTTTATTTTTCTGTTTTAAAGAACGTGTTTTTGAAACAGAAAACTATTACCAAATATTTTTTATTGGTTTACGTTTTGATTTAATTGTTATTACTTATTTGTCTGTTTTACCTGCACTTTTATTGAGTTTATTATCTGATAATTTTCTCCAAAAAATAAAAGGGTTCTTTAAAATATACTTCATTTTATTTTTATTTATCTTTTTATTAATGGAATTATCTACTCTAGATTTTATCCATCAATACGATACAAGACCTAATAGATTGTTTCTAGATTATTTAATTTACCCAAAAGAAGTAATTGGAACTTTACTTAAAAGTTATTTACCATCTTTAATTATTTCTATCGTTTTATTAGGTTTAGCTTTATTTATTGCTTTTAAATACGCTAAAAAATTATTTTATCCAGTTTTAGGAACACCCTACAAATCAAAATTAATTCTATTTCCATTAGTTGCATTTTTTCTTTTTTTAGGAGCACGTTCTAGCTTAACCTCTAAACGACCTATAAATGCTAGTAATGCCATTTTTTGTTCTGATCAAATGACCAATTCATTAGGTTTAAATTCAACTTATACCGTTGCTTTTGCAGCTTATTCATTAAAAGAAGAAGGAAGTGTAAAAAAATATGGAAAAATGGATGAACTTGAAGCCTTTTCTCGTGTAAAAAAATACATGAACGCTACTGATTTTATTGATGATGATATTCCATTTTTACACATTCAAAAACCTGATTCGGTTTCAGAAAAATACAATGTTGTTTTCTTTTTACAAGAAAGTCTTGGTGCAGAATATGTGGGTAGTCTTGGCGGTTTACCATTAACTCCTGAGTTTGATAAACTTACTAAAGAAGGCTTATTGTTTACCAATTTGTATTGCACAGGTACACGAAGTGTAAGAGGTATTGAAGCAGTTGCAACCGGTTTTATTCCAAATCCTTCTGAAAGTGTGGTGAAACTAAGTAACGCACAACAAGGTTTTTTTAGTTTAGCTGATGTTTATGGAAGATTAAATTATGATACCAGTTTCATTTATGGTGGTATGGCTAATTTTGATAATATGGCTTCTTTCTTTAATGGTAATGGTTATAAAAACATTATCGACGAAACAGATTTCGATAACGACGGACAAAAACATGCTTTTAAAGGAACTTGGGGATATTCTGATGAAGACTTATCTGTAAAAGCAAATGAATACTTTAAATCACTTGGAAATAAGCCTTTTTACTCATTAATGTTTTCTACTTCTAATCATGAACCATTTGAATTTCCTGATGGTAGAATTGAATTATACGACAAAACAAAAAATACAGTAAATAATGCTATGAAGTATGCCGATTTCTCTATTGGCAAATTTTTTGAATTGGCTAAAAAAGAAGCTTATTTTAAGAATACAATTTTCGTTGTTATTGCAGATCATAATACAAGAACCTATGGTAAAAATTTAGTTCCTGTTCATAAATTTCATATTCCAGCTTTAATAATAGCTCCTAATGTTGAAAAAGGAAGTACTTATACTAAACTTTCTAGCCAAATGGATATTCCATCCACTGTTTTAGCTTTATCTGGTGTTACTTCTCAAACAACAATGGTAGGAAGAAATTTATTAAAATTACCAGAATCAACTAAAGGAAGAACAATTATGTTATTCCATGAAACGTATGCTTTTAGAGTAGGTGATGATGTAATTATTATTAATCCAAATACAAAACCTTTACAGTTTAAAATAGAAAATAACGATCAAACTTTAACTCCAGTTGCATTAGATGAAGAGCTGGCTAAAGACGCTTTAGCACACATCATTACATCTAGTATTTTATATAAAGAAAGAAAGTATAAGTTAAAAGATTAAATTAAAAAAAAGCCCTGAAAATTCAGGGCTTTTTTTTATCTACTTTCTTTCATTTCAATTGTAACCATTTCAACATCACCACCAATAGGAGGATTTATTTTCGAAACAGCAACTTTAACTTTAGTTACCGTTTTACTTTCTTTAAGTACTCTATCGATTATCCTTTTTGCAACATGTTCTAGTAAATGCGAACGAACAGCCATTTCTGTAACCACAATTTTATTTAGTAAAACATAATCTACCGTATCGTGTAAATCGTCAGTTTCTGAAGATGGTTTTAAGTTGGTTTTTACTTCTAAATCCACTTTATAATCACTACCTATTTTTCCTTCTTCTATTAAACAACCATGATAAGAATAAGTACGAATGTTTTTTAATTTTATTGTTCCCATATTTTTTACTTTAAAAAGTTTATAACCTAAAACCTATAACCTATAACCTTTTTTTTATCTTTGTCAAAATTAATAATTCTTATGTCAACTGAAGAAAAATCATTGAATTTTATAGAACAAATCATTGAAGAAGATTTAAAAAATGGTTTGTCAAAAGATAAATTACGTTTCCGTTTTCCGCCTGAACCAAATGGATATTTACATTTAGGTCATGCAAGTGCAATTTGCTTAAATTTTGGACTAGGAATCGATTATGATGCCCCTGTAAATTTACGTTTTGACGATACTAATCCATCTAAAGAAGAACAAGAATTTGTAGATTCTATTAAAAAAGATGTAGAATGGCTTGGTTTTTCTTGGGATAAAGAATGTTATGCATCTGATTATTTTCAACAATTATACGATTGGGCTGTTGAGTTAATTAAAAATGACAAAGCTTATGTAGATAGTATTTCTGCTGAAGAAATGGCAATTCTTAAAGGAACTCCAACTCAAAAAGGTACCGATTCTCCTTATAGAAATCGTTCTGTTGAAGAAAATTTAGATTTGTTTGAGCGCATGAAAAAGGGTGAGTTTGAAAAAGGAGCTCATGTTTTACGTGCCAAAATAAGTATGGGTGCAACCAATATGTTAATGCGTGATCCTATTATTTATAGAATCATGCATGCACATCACCATAGAACAGGAAACGATTGGTGTATTTATCCAATGTATGACTGGGCCCATGGTGAAAGTGATTATTTAGAACAAGTTTCGCATTCTTTTTGTACATTAGAATTTTTACCACATAGAGAATTATACGATTGGTTTTTAAATCAAATTTATGATGAAACCAAAGTAAGACCAAAACAACGTGAATTTGCTCGTAGAAATCTTTCACATACTGTTGTTTCTAAAAGAAAATTAGCACAATTAGTGGAAGAAAAGCATGTTTTAGGCTGGGATGATCCTCGTATGAGCACCATTTCTGGTATGCGCAGAAGAGGAATTACTGCAACTGCTATTCGTAATTTTGCAAAGACTATTGGTATTGCAAAACGTGATAATTTAATAGATGTTTCATTATTAGATTTTTGTATTCGTGAAGATTTAAACAAAGTTGCTCCTCGTGTAATGGCAGTTTTAAATCCGGTTAAATTAGTAATTACTAATTATCCAGAAGGTCAAGAAGAATGGTTAGAAGCAGAAAACAATCCAGAAGATGAAGTAATGACTTATCGTCAATTGCCTTTTTCTAGAGAATTATATATCGAAAGAGTAGATTTCCAGGAAGAAGCACATAAGAAATTTTTCAGATTGACTTTAGGAACAGAAGTTCGTTTAAAAAATGCGTATTTCATTAAAGGTGAATCAGTTGTAAAAGATGCTGAAGGCAATATTACTGAAATTCACTGTACATATGACGTAGATACTAAGTCAGGAAGTGGTACAGAAGCAAGTCAACGTAAAGTAAAAGGAACTATTCATTGGGTTTCCGTAAAACATGCAGTTGAGGCAGAAGTAAGACTTTATGATAGATTATTTACTACTGAAAACCCAGATGGAAATAAAGATGTAGACTTTAAAGAATTTATCAATCCAAATTCTCTAGAAGTAATTACTGGTTATGTAGAACCAAGTTTACAAACAGCGAAAGAATTAGATCATTTTCAATTTCAACGTTTAGGTTATTTTTGTGTAGATAAAGATTCATCTGCTGAAAAATTAGTTTTTAACAAAACAGTTGGATTAAGAGATACTTGGGCAAAAGTTAGTTCTCGATAAAACTATTTTGTTTTACTGAATTAATTTGAGCATCATTAATCAAATTATAAACGTGTCTGGTTTTTAAACTTGACACGTTTTTTATTTATCAATTATTATTATCAATTATTATTATCAATTATTATTATCGATTATTTATTTAATATTAGTATTATCTATTATTATGAAAAACTATCAATTAATATTTTTTAATAAATTTAAACTTTTAAAAACAGCTTTCATATTTAGATTTTAGTCCATTTTTAAATTTAGGTAATATGATTTTATATTTTAGTAAATAAAGTTGTCAGAAAAAGCTTTATTTTAAGTTTGAAGAAAAAAACACCTTAAGTTTGACATCTAACCCTGATGGAAGTGAAAATCTTGTTATTGCGTAATAATATTTACTTTTTTTGATTGCTTCGTTTCTCGCAATGATAAATTGAAACGAACAGCAGGAATTACATTTAAAAAATACGCTTACGTTTGGTTTAAAAAAAGCCACCAATTAAAAAATTGATGGCTTTAAGGTTTATTTGTTGGTTAAGAAATATTATTCTTCATTTTCTGGCTCTACTTCTGTGCTTCCTCCAAAAATATCTTTTTTACCAGTTCCTACTCTTTTATTACTATTTGCTTTTTTCATAGCTTCCCCAACCTGATTACTTGCTGTAAAACTAGCAACCATGTTATTTAACATTTCGCTACCCGCTTGAGGTGAATTAGGTAATAAAATTAAGTTAGAATTAGTATCAGCACCAATTGCTTGTAACGTATCGTAATGTTGTGTAACTACAATTAATGCCGAAGCTTCTTGTGAGTTAATACCTACTCTATTCAATACATCAACACTTTCTACAAGTCCACGTGCAATTTCTCTACGTTGGTCTGCAATACCTTGTCCTTGTAATCTTTTGCTTTCTGCTTCTGCTTTCGCTTTTGCTACAATTCTAATTCTTCCTGCTTCTGCTTCATATTCTGCAGCTGTTTTTTCA
>PKEA01000019.1 GCA_002862805.1 Flavobacteriaceae bacterium
CAATTCCATTAGTGGAAAATTTTTAATGTAAACATTTATTAACTTAATTTATTTCAAATGAAATCAATTACGATCAAAGGATCAGAAAGAGAAAGCGTGGGCAAAGTGTCAACTAAAGCCTTACGTAATGCTGGAATGGTACCGTGCGTAGTATACGGAGGGGAACAACCAGTACATTTTAGTGCAGACGAAAGAGCATTTAAAAACTTGGTGTATACTCCAAACGTACACACTGTAGTAATTGAATTAGAAGGTGGTAAAAAGATTAATGCAATTATGCAAGACATCCAATTTCACCCAGTTTCTGACAAAATTTTACACATGGATTTCTATCAATTACATGATGATAAAGAAATCACAATGGAAGTTCCTGTTAAAGTTGTAGGAAAATCTCCAGGTGTAATGGGTGGTGGAGTTTTACGTTTAAATCAACGTAAATTAAAAGTTAAAGCTTTACCAGCTAACTTACCAGATTTTATCGAAGCAGATATTACTCCTTTACAAATGGGTAACAAATTATATGTTACAAAAATCCCAACTGGTGATTTCAAATTATTACACCCAGACAACACAGTTGTTTGTCAAGTAAGAATTTCTCGTGCTGCAATGAAAGCTGCTCAAGAAGCTGCAAAAGCTGCAAAAGCAGGACCTGCAAAAAAGAAATAATACACTCTATTATATTCAAATCAAAAGCATCAGTTTTACTGGTGCTTTTTTATTTAGAAACAAATCCATTTTCACATTAATATTAAAATTTCCTGCTTTCGCCTTTAGTTTTTTGCACACAAAAAAGCTATCAGCTCTATCAGGGTTAGAAAAATAAACTTATGGCATTTTTGTAAACCTTAAAAAAGAGTACTTTTACAAAATGAAATGGTTATTTAATATTTTCAAAACAAAAGAAGAAGAAAAACTTGAACCAATGAAGAAATTTTTAATAGTTGGATTAGGAAACATAGGTTCCGAATACATTAACACAAGGCACAATATTGGCTTTAAAATTTTAGACGCATTTGCTAACGAAGAAAATTTAAGCTTTCAAAATGTAAAACTAGGAGCAATTTCTGAATACAAAATAAAAGGCAGAACCATTCTTTTACTAAAACCAAACACCTACATGAACTTGAGCGGAAAAGCAGTTCACTATTGGATGGAAAAAGAAAATATTGCAAAAGAAAATGTTCTAATCATTACCGATGATTTAAACCTATCCTTTGGGACTATTAGAATTAAATCAAAAGGAAGCGATGGTGGTCATAATGGGTTAAAAAGTATTCAACAATTATTGAACACGACTGAATATCCTCGTTTTAGATTTGGAATTAGCGATGAATTTAAAAAAGGACAACAAGTCAACTACGTTTTAGGCGAATGGACCGAAGAAGAAAAAGAAACATTAAAAGAACGTTTAAAATTATCCTCAGAAATAATAAAATCCTTTGCTTTAGCCGGACTAAACAACACTATGAATAGTTATAATGGAAAATAAAAAAGGAGCGCTAATAGCGCTCCTTTTTATATAAAATATATTAACTTACTCAACAACAATTTTCTTAGTTGTTTTACTTAAACCATCTTGAACAGTTACAAGATAAATTCCAGATTGAACATTATCTAAATTCAACGACTGATTAAATAATCCATTATTTTGATATGTTTTATCAAAAATTTGTCTTCCTCTTACATCATGAACTCCAATTTTAACATCATTATTTGACGAAGAATTAAATTGAACAGTAAAATTACCGTTATTTGGGTTTGGATATATTGCTAAATCTTCAATTGTATTAAACGATTCTGAAACTAGAGGAGTAGCAACACATAAGTTTATAGACCAATTACCAATAATTCCTGTATCACCCGTCCAATAATCAAGTGCATGTAAGACCCAAGTCCCAGATGCTGGTTTTCCATTTAATGCAGATAAAGGAGACTCTGGTGCAAATGTTCCAGTTGATGCAGAACAAACAGGCTCTAAAGGAATAGAAGGGTTACCATCTGCATAAGTTACACTTATACTTGAAAATTCACTCTCACAGTTATGGTTCCATAATGAAACTACTGTTCCATCAGGATGCGTTAACCATATTCTTAAATCATCAATATATGAGTGACTAAAAGCCAAATCAACTGTTACATTATTCAAATTCCCTGTTAGAGTTCCTGGCACAACAATTGACTTAGTAACTTCAGTTCCATCTGCTGGAGAACCAACCCCATCAGGAACACTTAGAGATGTATTATTAAAATATACGTTTCCACAAGTTGTTGTTCCTGTAGTAAATTTATATGCAGAGCTAAAAACACCCATACATCCAGAGTTCTTAGGTAAAACTCTCCAGAAATAATCTGTCCCTTCTGCTAACCCAGAAACAGTATAGGAATTTGTAGCAACAGTTGCAGAAGAAACTATAGATGTAAACCCAGCATCAGTTGCAACTTGTACATCATATAAACTAGCAGACGCATTTGACGGCCAAGTTAAGTTTGTTGATGTACTTTGACCAACAGCTAAGTCAGCAGGAGAAGTTAAAGTTTGTGTACCAAAATTACCGCTTATTAAATTTAAATAAAAAGAAATAGTTTTTGTTGTACCACCTGAACTACCAGTAACAATCATTGTGTATAACCCCGTAGCGCTTGCAGCAGTGTTACTAATTTCCATTGTTATAGTACCATCAGTCGCTGTATTTGTAGGCGTAAAAACCACAGTTGACCCTACAGGTTGTCCTGTTACAGAAAATGCAGTACTAGCGCTAAATCCTCCGTAAGTCATGTATGGAAACGAGTAAGAAACCACAGAACCTTGACAAGCATCTTTATTTTGCTCGCCCTCAATTCCATTAAATGCAATTCCAAAAGTTGAAGGAGCTGCTGTAATTGTAAAATTAGAATTAGAAATATCAAAAAACACATGATTATTTCCTTTTACCATAATTCTTTTTGTAGTTCCAATATTATTTGGAACTAAAATCACTTCAGAACCATCATTAGGAACTCTACTTGCTAAAAGAATTGGATAAGTATAACCTCCATCATTTGATAAATAAATATCAACAAAATCAGTATTTACTCCATTTGCAGTAGTTCCTGCAACATCCCATGTTACAGTTTGATTTGTACCTACAACCCAAGAAACTGAAGTATTTGGAGCTGTAACCGCAAACGGACCTGCTGTAGCATTAACAGTTATAACCGTATCATCAAAACCAGTTTGACCACCTAATATATTATTATCTCTTGCAGTTAATCTAAAGTTTAAAGTTCTCGCAACAGAACTTAATGCTTCTGAAGTAACATCTAAACCAGAAGTTGTTGGCGAGTTAGCTACTACCGAAGCAATATTTGGAAAATATCTTGACGGAGTTGTAGAAGGTAAATAGTTTACCCAGTTAGGCCCAGTAGGCTTAGCAATACGCGCTGCACTATTCGCGTTAGTTTGACCAACACCATCATCATTTTGTTCCCAAACATAATTCATAACATCTCCATTAGAATCTATCGCAGAACCCGTTAGGATAAAAGGAGTGCTTTTAGGTATGATATAATCTAAACCTGCATTTACAATAGGAGCACCGTGTGTTAAACTAGTAACCGTAGGACATGTCTTTCCGGCCATATTAGCTTGCACCTGTGCAATACTTGCTGAATGAAAAACATCTATAGAGTGCAAATGAGTATCGTAAGATGTAATACCGGCATAACCCATGATAGTTACACCAGAACCAACTTCTTTATTTACACCAGCTCCCTCATTACTATTAGAAAACGTATGATTAGCTCCAAATTGATGTCCCAACTCATGGGCTACATAATCAATATCAAAATTATCTCCTGATGGAATACCATCTGCAGGAGAAGTAATCCCTCTTCCTTTAGTAGAGCCAGTACCAGCAGTAACACCATCTACACAAACGCATCCAATACAACCTGCATTTCCACCTCCTCCAGAAGCACCAAACATATGACCAACATCATAAGCTGCATTATTAGCCGCTAAAGATGTAGAAACTCCTGTTAAGGTTGTATTTAAAGCTCTTTGTAATTGTGTATTCCAGTTTGCCATTGTTGTATAAGGGTCAGTCGCAGGAACATAATAAATAACATTTGTTGTTTGATTTACAATATTCATATGTATTCCAAAATCTTTTTCAAAAACCCCATTTACTCTTGTCATTGTGTTATTAAATGCTGTCAAAACATTTGCAACTTGCGCAGAACTAGTAGCACCAAAATAATTTGAATATTCACCATTACAAGACAAAGCTAATCTAAAAGTAAGTAAGCTTCCTTAACTTGAAAATGCAGTTTGACCAACTTTACTTGTTAATTCATTAGCTAAATTAATATCTGTAGTGGAACAAGTAAATGGTAATTTACCTTTTGTACTAGAAGAGTTATAAACCACATAGATTTTTCCATCTTCAGAATATGGCTCCATAAACTCGCTTCTTCTATTCGCTCTAAAAACCATAGTTTGAATACCACTAGGAGAGATACTTAACCTTAACAGTGCATTCTTATCATCAATTCCTTTTCCTACAAAAGCCCTAATTTGAGGAAATCTAGCTTGAAGTTCAGCATCAAAATTCGATGCCTCAAACATTTCGAAACGCTCAAACCCTCCAGAAACATTTGGCAAAGTTATAACAGTACCTTTTTTTGACTTAGAAAATCGTCCAGGAGTATTCATTAATACTTGTTGTAAAACCGCAAAGTCTAATTGTATTAATTTAAAGTCTTGAGGAAAAGACTCTCTTTGAACATTTTTATTCAACTTAATGTTTTGAGCAGTTACCTCTTTCCATGCTTTTTGAGTTTGCGCATAGCTAAATGCAACAAAAAAAGTAAAAATGATTAATAGTAAGTTTTTTTTCATATGTTTTGGTTTTTATTTAAACAAATATAATATAATTTGTTAATTTACAAACACATCCATAAAAAAAGAGCTGCAAAATTGCAGCTCTTTTAAAATATATAAAACTATGACTTATTCTACAATAATTTTCTTTACTTCTTTTCTAGCTCCGTCTTGAACAGTTACAAGATAAATTCCAGACTGAACATTATTTAATTGCAATGATTCATTGAATAATCCATTATTTTGAAATGATTTATTATAAATCTGTCTTCCTCTTAAATCATGAACATTAACTTTTATTTCACTTGAAGAAGTCGAGTTAAATTGAATATTAAAAGTACCGTTATTTGGGTTTGGATATAATGAAAATCCTTCAATACCAAAGCTTTCAGAAGCTAAAACAGGCACTAATTGTGACCTACATAATTGAATAGTAAATGTATTAAAAATACCCCCAGAACCATCAACAACAACATCTTTAAAATAAACAATCCAAGTACCGGCACTATTCTGTCCAATTGCTCCATTGAAATTAGTAGATGAAAATGGTAAAAATGGGCTTCCACCAACTGTTGTACAATTCGCAGCAGTACCTGCCAAATCAAACCATTTATCCATATTTGCGTTTGTACAAGATGTTTGATTGTACCAAATACCTGTATTCAAAGCTGTAGACCAAGGAAACCAGAACAACACATTTACTTGTCCTATATTTGAATGCGTTATATTAGAATAAGTTTTTATATCAGTTATTGTATATGAATCAGTAATAGGTAGCGCAATTCCAGAATAACTAGTATCTGAACTCTCCGCAATTACTGAGTTCAAATTAAAAA
This sequence comes from Flavobacteriaceae bacterium, assembly GCA_002862805.1. GTDB lineage: Bacteria > Bacteroidota > Bacteroidia > Flavobacteriales > Flavobacteriaceae > Flavobacterium. The sequence continues at coordinate 5,698 of PKEA01000019.1, forward strand.
CATAATCTTTACAAACATTTTGTGATTGATACGTATAATCACCAACAGCAAAAGGTTGAGAAATATTAAAGAAAATATTTGCACTTGCTTTTACCATAAATCTACAATAAGCTCCCTGTACACCTGAAGGCAAAGTAACTGATTGACTACCGTCATTAGGAGTCCCTGCCAATAATACTGTCCATGTAGCACCATTATCTGCAGAAAAAGAAATATCTACATTTGTACCTCCAGCAATCGTGCTATGTCCACTTGTTCCTGTAGCTCCAGTCCAAACAACCGTTTGAGCAGAACCTACTGGATAAACAGTATTAGCCGCCATAGTAACCGTAAGAGCAGTCTTACTTGCGACCGTAATAGTACTATTAGCAAAATTAGTTTGTCCTTGACCCGCAACATTATCTCTAGCTGTTAATCTAAAATTTAATGTTCTTGCAACTGAACTTAATGCCTCAGCAGTTATATCTACACCAGCAGTTGTTGTATTACCTGCTAAGATTGAAGTCATATTTGGAAAGTATCTTACTGGGCTTGATGAGTCTATATAATTTTGCCAGTTTGGGCCCGCTGTCTTAGTTGGGCTTGCCGCACTTACAGCTCCATTTATAGCCCCAATTGTAGCCTCATCATATTGCTCCCATGTATATGTTAATCCACCAGCACCACCAGCATCTGTAGCAGAACCTGTCAAAACAAATGGAGTACTTATTGGAATTGTCCAGTTACCTCCAGCATTTACAACTGGCGCAGAATGTGTAATCGCTACCGTTGTAGGACATGTTTTAGATGCCATATTTGCTTGTACTTGAGCGATACTACCCGCATGAAATACATCTATAGAATTTGAATGAGTATCAAATGAAGTAATCCCAGCATAACCCATTACTGTTACTCCTGAACCAACTTCATAATTAACAGCGTTATTTTCTGTGCTATGAGTAAACGTGTGGTTTGCTCCAAATTGATGTCCTAATTCATGTGCTACGAAGTCAATGTCAAAAGCATCACCAACAGGCACTGTACTTGTTGTATAACCACTTCCTTTACTTCCATTTACACAAACACAACCTATACAACCAGCATTTCCATTATTACCAACATTACCCATTAAGTGACCTACGTCATAATTTGAATCACCAACAACAGAAGTTAAAGTTGCTTGTAATTCTGAATTATAATTAGCATCAGTAGCTCCATATGGATCTGCTACAGAACCATCATAAATAATAGTCATATTGTTAATTAAATTCATATGAATTGCGAAATCTGTTTCAAAAACACCATTTACACGTGTCATTGTTGTGTTTATAGCAGATAAAGCACTTGTTTTTGGCGTAGCCAATCCTAGTGCTGTATGATGATATGAAGTATACTCTGGAGTTACAGACATGGCCAATCTGAAGTTCAATAATTGTCCTGTACTTGAACGAGAAATTGAATTTGCTTTTTCCGTTAAATCATTAACCAAAACTTCATCAACAGTTGAACAAGTAAAAGGCAGTTTCCCTTTTACTCTTGATCCTTTATAAACGACATGAATACTCCCGTCTTGAGAATAAGGCTCCATATATTCTGAACCCTTATCAGCTCTATGAACCATTGTAGTTATCCCTTTTGGATCAATACTCATTCTTAAACGAGCAAATTTGTCATCAATTCCATTACCCGCAAAAGAACGAATTTCAGGAAATTGTGCTTGCAAATCTGCATCAAAATTTGAAGCTTCAAAAACTTCAAAACGCTCTAAAACTCCTTCTGCATTTGGCAACGAAATAATTACTCCCTTAGTATTTCTTGAAAAACGATCAGACGCTGAGGCAAGAGTCTGTTTCATAATTGAAACATTTAACTGCATTAATTTATATTCTTGTGGGAACGTCTCTCTTTCAACATTTATATTTTTCTTAATGTTTTGAGACGTTACTTCTTTCCATGCTTTTTCTGTTTGTGAAAAACTTAAGTTAAACACTAACAACGAAAAAATAGACAATAGTAATGTTTTTTTCATTTTGGTTAATTTTTTGGTTTAAGCAAATATAAGTATTTTTTTGATTTGCAAAACAACCTAAATTAAATCTCATTTGGTTACTCTTGAAATTTTGTATATTTTTGTATATTAACTAAGTTTTAATTCAAATAAATATGAAAAAAATTACTTTATTATTTGCATTTTTGTTTAGCTTGTTTTTAGTTCAAGCACAACAAGTAAGCAAGCAGACTAAAAAATTCGGAAAGGAAATATCCGCAGATAGAATTTCACCTTCAGGCTTTGTTAGATGTGTAACTGATGAATACGAAACATTTTTACAAGCAAAAGACCCAAGCAGATTAAACCATGATCAGCTTGAAGCACAAATTGCTCCAATAATTGAAAATTACAAAAATCAAAGATCTGAAACTGGAGGTATTATTTATATACCAGTAGTAGTTCACGTAATTCACAATGGAGACGCTTATGGAGTTGATGAAAATATTACGGACGAACAAGTATTATCACAAATCACTGTAATGAATCAAGATTTCAGAAGAATGGCAGGAACACCTGGATTTAATACTAATCCTGTGGGTGCTGACATACAAATACAATTTGTAATGGCGAAAGCCGACCCTAATGGAAACCCTACTAATGGTATTAATAGAGTAAATTTATGTACAGCTTCTTATGCTGGAGCTGATTCTAATGCTACAATTGCTAATGTTGAAGCTATAAAACCTCAAACAATTTGGGATCCTTTATTATACATGAATATGTGGAGTGTAAAATGGGATGGCTCAGGGCTTTTAGGCTATGCTCAATTTCCTGCTACAGGTACAGCAACCGCTAATACTGATGGGGTTGTTTCAGGACATACTTTTTTTGGATCTAGAACAATTTATCCTGGAGGAAACTATGGAGCTGGAACTCAATATGACAAAGGAAGAACTATGACGCATGAGGTTGGTCACTATTTAGGGCTTTACCACACATTTCAAGGAGGCTGTTCTGGAGCCGGCGATAGCTGTGCTGACACACCCGCTGTTGCAACAGCAAACTATGATTGCCCTACAGGAACAGATAGTTGTGCGGGAGGTGGTGCAGATATGATAGAAAACTATATGGATTATACTGACGATTCTTGTATGAATGTTTTTACAGCAAACCAAAAAACGAGAATTTATTCATTTATGACGGCCACATATCCTAGAAGAAATGGATTAAGAACTTCTACAAAAGATATAGCTATTCCATTATTTGCTAATGATGCTGAAGTAAAAATTGAAAACTATTGTACCGCAACACCAAATCCTTGTGGAGGAAATACACACAAAGTATTGCTTTACAATAGAGGTACTTCAAACCTAACATCTGCTACTATAAATTACAATGTAAATGGAGGAGCAAGCACACCTGTAAACTGGACTGGAAATTTAGCTCCAAACAAATATGAAATAGTTACTTTTACAACCACTCAATCAACTGGGACTTTAAACGTATCTATAGCTAACGCAAATGGCGGAGCTGACCAAAGAGCAGGAAACAACACAGCAAGTAAAGCTTTTAATTTCCCTGCAACAACACCACCTACTGATTATCCTTATACTGCTTTTAATTTCACACTTATCAAAGATAATTGGGGAACAGAAACAACTTGGGATTTAAAAAATTCTGCTGGTACAATTTTATATAGCGGTGGACCTTACACAGGTTCTGGTACTGGAGGAGGAACTACTGTAGAAAATCAAAATTGGAATTTAGCACCAGATTGTTATACTTTTACAATTAATGACACTGCAGGAGATGGAATTTGTTGTGCTTATGGTACTGGTAGCTATTCTATAACAACAAATTCAGGATCAACTACTGTTGTTTCTGGTGGAGACTTTACATCTACAGAAACTACTACTTTTACTAATGCTTCGTTAAGCAATGGTGGATTTAATTTAGATTCGATTTCAGTTTACCCAAACCCAACGGAAGATATTTTAAATGTTTCTATTCCTTCTCAGTTAGGCTCAAATGTTTCGTATGAAATATTTAACTACTTAGGACAAGTTGTTAAAAGTTCTGAAAGCTCATCATCTGTTTTCAGCATAAATACTTCTAACTTTTCAAATGGAGTATATTTTATAAAATTAAATGTTGAAGGAGCTTCAAAAACTTTAAGATTTATTAAGAACTAATTCTTAATTAAAGAATTAAACACTTTAAGAGGGCTAATTTTAAATTAGTCCTCTTTTTTATATCCAATTTTGTAAATTTGTAAAAAAAATTGAATTCATTCAGCAATTTAAATAGTTTTAAAACGCCAATTAACAAAACCGTTGTTACCATAGGAACATTTGATGGTGTACACATTGGCCATAAATTTGTACTCAAAAGAGTAATTGAACTGGCTCAAATAAATGACTATAAAAGTACTGTTCTTACTTTTTTTCCTCACCCAAGAATGGTTTTGCAACAAGATTCATCAATTAAACTTCTAAACACTATTAAGGAAAAAGAAAATCTTTTATCTGAAATTGGAATAGATAACTTGATTATACATCCTTTTGATTTAGAGTTCTCAAGATTAAGCGCAGAAGAATTTGTTAAAGATGTTTTGATTGAAAAATTAAATGTTGGCATTATTATTATAGGTCATGATCATAGATTTGGCAGAAATAGAACTGCTAATATTGATGATTTAATAGAATATGGAATAGAATATGGTTTTGAAGTTCAAGAAATATCGGCCAAAGAAATTGATGATATTGCAATAAGTTCAACTAAAATAAGAACTGCCCTTTTAGAAGGGAGCATTACAGCAGCTAACAATTATTTAGGGTATAACTATTTTATGTCTGGAAAAATTGTACATGGAAAACAAATTGGAAGAACTATTGATTTTCCTACGGCAAACATTGAAATATCTGAAGATTATAAATTAATTCCGAAAAATGGAGTTTACATTGTTTCTAGTGAAATTAATAACACAACCTATTTTGGAATGATGAACATTGGAACAAATCCAACTGTTGATGGCTTAGAACAGAAAATTGAAGT
>PKEA01000049.1 GCA_002862805.1 Flavobacteriaceae bacterium
GTTTGACGGTTTTGTTCAAATGGTTGACGCCGGACAAGTTTATGATTTAAAATTCAACACACCAACATCTTCATTTACCAACTTTCTTGGTTTAATTCCTGAAGCATATTCTGGAGATATTAAGAAAGTAAAAACAACCGGAGATTTTACAGTTAACGGAAAAGTAAATGGTGAATTAACCGAAACTACAATTCCTAAATTTAATATTGAAATTGCTTCAAACAACGCCTCTTTTCAATATCCTGATTTACCAAAATCGGTAAAAAATATTATCATTGATACTCATATTGTGAATGAAACAGGTTTAATGAACGACACTTATGTTAATTTAGATAAACTTTCATTTACAATTGATCAAGATGTTTTTAATATCAAAGCGAATGTTCGAAATTTTGATAACGCTTTGGTGAATGCCGAATTAAAAGGAATTATCAATTTAGCAAATGTTACAAAAGCATATCCTGTACAATTAGACAAACCGTTAACCGGAATTTTGAAAGCAGATGTTGTGACTAAATTTGACATGAAATCAGTTGAAACTAGTCAATATCAAAATATTTCAAATGCCGGAACTATATCATTATCAGGCTTTAATTATGAAGGACCAGAAATGGCAAAACCATTCAAAATAAACCAAGCTACCATTGCTTTTAATCCTAACCAAATTAAACTAAACGAATTTGATGCAAAAACTGGAGATTCAGATATTCAAGTAACTGGAGCATTAGATAATTTCTACGGATTTATGTTTAAAAACCAAGTATTGAAAGGAAATTTCAATATGAATTCAAATAAATTAGTAGTTTCTGATTTTATGGCTCCAACAACTACTACAACTGAAGAAGGTAAAAAAACAACAGAAGCGGTAAAAATTCCATCTTTCTTAGATTGTAGTTTAACAGCAAAAGCAAACACTGTAGTTTATGATAATTTAAACTTAAAAGATGTTTCTGGAAATTTAGTTATTAAAGACGAAGCAATTGCATTAAACAATTTAAAAATGGGGCTTTTTGGAGGACAAATTGGTTTAACAGGAACTGTATCAACAAAAGGAACTACTCCAAAATTCAACATGAATTTAGGATTAAATGCGTTAAATGTTGCTGAATCATTTACTCAAATTGATATGTTAAAATCAATTGCGCCAATTGCAAATACAATAAGTGGAAAATTAAATTCTACTATAAATTTATCAGGAGATTTAACTAATGATATGACGCCAAACCTTAAAACTCTTTCTGGAGATTTATTAGGACAATTAGTGGGGTCGAAAATAAATGCAAACGATTCAAAATTATTAACCGCTTTAGGTTCAAATGTGAAATTTGTTGATGTTTCAAAGTTAAATTTAGATGATGTAAAAGCAGTACTATCATTTAAAGATGGTAAAGTTGCAGTTAAACCATTTGATATTAAATATCAAGATATTAAAATGCAAGTTGGAGGAACTCATGGTTTTGACCAAACAATGGATTACAACATTAAATTTGATGTTCCTGCTAAATATTTAGGCAAAGATGTAAACAATTTATTAGCAAAATTAACTCCTGCTGATGCCGCTAAAATTGAAAACATTCCTGTAAATGCTGTATTAGGAGGAAACTTTAACAACCCTAAAATAACTACTGATACGAAGCAAGCAACTACTAATTTAGTTACGCAATTGGTTAAAATGCAAAAAGATAAATTAATTGGCCAAGGTACTGGCGCTTTAACAAATTTATTAGGAGGGAATAGTTCCAATTTAAACAATGCTGCAGCAACTACTTCAGACACAACTAAAACCACATCACCAAAAACACCAACAAAAGATGATGTAAAAGATGGTGTAAAAAACGTACTTGGTGGTTTACTTGGAGGAAAGAAGAAAAAAGAATAAACGCAAATATCATACAACTCAAAAATCCCATTTCAAATTTAGAAATGGGATTTTTTTATTCAACATGTTAGAAAACTAAACTTCCATTTTTACTACAATACCTTCATTACTTCTAATATTAAAAACCGTCCCATCTTCAAACAATAAATATTGCCCTTTAATTCCTAACATTTTCCCACTATATAAAGGAGTTTTTTCAAGATTTAAACTATTTACCTTAGTAGGGTAACTCTCAATTGGAAAATCTATTTTATATAAGGCTTGCTCTTTTGCAAAATAAGGCTTTATTTCTTCAGGTAGCCATTGTAAAACTGAATTACGCTCTGAAATTAAATCAACATTAGGAACATTATTCTTTAGCATTTTTTGCCAACTTGTTTTATCTGTAAAATGATCTTTCAAAGCAACCTCAGTAATCCCCGCTAAATAACGATTAGGCACTTCTACAATAGGAATTGCTTCTATTGCACCTTGATCTATCCAACGTGTAGGAACTTGCGTTTTTCTTGTTACTCCTACTTTAACATCACTAGACAAAGCCAAATAAACAATATGTGGTTGTAATTGCACACGCTTTTCATAAGCTAAATCTCTGTCTTCAATATCTAAATGTGCTGTACTGAGCTCAGGTTTCATAATCCAATCTCCAACAGATGCACTACTCATAAAGCAATCATAACAATAACCTTGTCTAAAAATTTTCTTTTGTTTACCACAATTCAAACATTGATAACCTTGAAATGAAATTTCTATTTCTTTACCTATTAGTTGATTCACATTCAAGAAACTATCTTCAAATACTAAATAATATTGAATAGGGCTTAAAAACTCAGTTTGCATTTTTTGCAAGACACCTTGATATGTCATTCTTCTTAAAATTTAAATGTTATAGTCAAAAAAATAAAAAAATTGCTATTTTTGGTAAAGTTATCATTCATAACGCATAATTCATAATTAAAAAATGGCATTACCAATAATTAATTCTATTGCTACTTGGATTTTAAAAAAACGTATTCATCAAATTGAATTGTTTATTAAATACCCAAATGAAGTACAAGAAGAATTACTTTTTAACTTATTAAAAACTGCCGAAAACACAGTTGTTGGTAAAGAACATGAATTTTCCTCAATAAAAAACTACAAAACATTTAGTGAGAGAGTTCCTGTTTCTACTTATGAAGAGCTCGCACCAATGATTAAACAAACAAGAAAAGGTGCTCAAAATGTTTTTTGGCCAACGAACATTAAATGGTTTGCAAAATCTAGTGGCACAACAAATGCAAAAAGTAAATTTATACCTGTGAGTAATGAGGCTTTAGAAGGCTGTCATTACAAAGCTAGTAAAGATTTATTGTGTTTATACTTAAATAACAATGAAAATTCTCAAATGTTTGTTGGAAAAAGTCTTCGCTTAGGTGGAAGCAAACAAATGTATGAAAACAACAATACTTTTTTTGGAGATTTATCCGCAATTTTAATAGACAACATGCCTGTGTGGGCAGAATTTAGCTCTACACCAAGCAGTAGAGTTTCATTAATGAGCGATTGGGAAACCAAACTTCCGGCAATTATTAATGAAACTATTAATGAAAATGTAACCAGTTTAGCTGGAGTTCCAAGTTGGATGCTTGTTCTTTTAAATAAAGCACTAGAAGAAACAGGAAAAGAGAACATGTTAGAGATTTGGCCAAATGCTGAAGTATATTTTCATGGCGGAGTTAATTTTGAACCTTATAAAGAACAATACAAAAAATTATTTCCAAAAGATAATTTTAAATATTACGAAATTTACAATGCTTCCGAAGGATTTTTTGGTATTCAAGACTTAAACAATTCTAGTGAACTTCTCTTAATGTTAGATTATGGAATTTTCTATGAATTTATTCCAATGGATACTTTTGGAACAAAAAATCAAAAAGTAATCCCTTTAAGTGAAGTTGAACTTTTTAAAAATTATGCTATTGTTATTACTACAAACTCTGGTTTATGGCGTTACTTAATTGGCGACACGATACGTTTTACATCTTTAAGTCCACATAGAATTATAGTAACCGGAAGAACAAAACACCACATTAATGTTTTTGGAGAAGAATTAATGGTTGAAAATACCGATAAAGCAATTGCGATTGCTTCAAAAGAGTTTAATTGCGAAGTTATTGATTACACTGTAGCTCCTATTTTTATGGAAGGAAAAGAAAAAGGTGCACATGAATGGATTATAGAATTTAAGAAAAAACCAGAAGATATTGAAAAATTCAGTATATTGTTAGACAACACGTTACAAGAATTAAATTCTGATTATGAGGCAAAAAGAAGCAATAACATCACGTTAAATCCGTTAAAGATAAATGTAGCCAATGAAGGATTATTTTATAGTTGGTTAAAAAATCAAAATAAACTAGGAGGACAAAACAAAGTTCCTCGCTTATCTAATGAACGAAATTATTTAGAGTCAATATTAGCAACACAAGAACACTTAACCTAAAAAATGAAAAGATGAAAAAGAAAACAATTATTACAGGAATTTTAGGATTATTCTTTCTGATTTCATGCGGACCTAAACGATATAAATGTGGACCAGGAAGAAGATGTGAAGTTAAACAAAACACAATAAAAACAACTATTGAAAATCAATCATTTAAAAAACATGTTCAAAATAGCTAATATTTTAAATTATTCTTAAAATTATAAAAACGATTTAACTTGCTTTAAATCGTTTTTTTTTGTATTTTATCGATGAATTTAACAAAAAATAAAAAAAAAGTTAAAAAAATGTTTCTTTTAAATAATTAACCTATATTTTTGCCACCGATTTAAGTAAAACTATTTAATAAACAGAAACTTAGAAAATATTTTATGCGATTAACAATCAAAATTACTGCTTTAACCATTTTAATTAATTGTTCATTATTTGCTCAAGAGCCTCAACGTTTAGACGGAAAAGACTCAATTATCAATGTAATTAACGCTTCTACGAAAGGCGTACGCTATGTTTTAAACGACACTGGCATTAATTCAGAGCTAAACGAAGTAGGAACATCATTTTTTAAAAACAAGTATATCATTTTGTCTAATAAGAAAAGAAGACATTTTGAAACAACTGTAAATGAAAAGACCAATACTCCAAACAACAACCTATATTGTGTAGATGTAAAAGAAAATGGAGATTTATCTTTCCCTCTATTGTTTTCAAGTGTTATTGACTCTAAAGACAATGAAGGTTCAATAGCTTTTTCTCCTGATGAGAAAACAATTTACTATACGCAAGAAAACCCTGAGAAAGAAGGAAAACTTGAATTATATAAAGCTACTTTAGACCTTGACTCAAAAGAATATTGGACAAATATTCAAAAAGTTACTTTAATACCAGATGGATATACTATTGAAACTCCAAGTGTTTCACCTGATGGTAAAAAAATATTTTTTGCAACTGACATTCCTGGTGGACTTGGTGGTTTCGATTTATACGAAGCTTCAATTAATACTGATGGAACTTACGGAAAACCTATAAACTTAGGTCCAAACGTAAATACTGCAGAAGACGAAAAGTTCCCTAACATTACTGCTGACAACAAACATTTATATTTCTCTTCAAAAGGACATATGAATATAGGTGGATATGATGTTTTTAGATCTTCTATTGTAGATGGAAAATATTTAGAAGCATTAAATTTAGGAGTTTCATTAAATTCAAGAAGAGATGATTTAGCTTTTGTTTTAGTATCTGAAGATAAAGGGTATTTATCTACTGATAAATCTCATTCAGGAAATTTTGACATTTTAAAATTTGAAGTTAAACACTTAGACAAAACTTCTCCAACTTATACAATTGTTGAACAATTATCTCAAGTGCCATTACCAAATGCGAAGATTATTATTAAAAATGAATTTGGCGAAATTGTAAATGAAACTGTTTCTGATGAAAATGGAAAAATAAAAATCCCTTTAAATCCTATTTCTTACAACTTTATTACTGTTGAAAAAGAAGGCTACGAACCATTTTCAACTAGATTTACTTCTGAAAACTTATTAAGCGACCCAATTCAACTGAAGCAGAAAAAAGCAGAAATTACTGCAGATGCAATTGTTATTGAAAATATATTATTTGCTTTCGACAAAGATCTTATCAAAGCTGAATCTGAATTGTCATTAAATAAAATCGTTGAAGTCTTGAACCAATTTCCTGAAATGACTTTAACAATAAATGCTCATACTGATGACAAAGGATCTGCTAAATATAACTTAGCGTTATCTCAAAGAAGAGCAAAATCAACTGTTCAGTATTTAATTGCTAAGGGAATTTCAAAAGAAAGATTAACATATAAAGGTTATGGAGAATCTAAACCTTTAAACGATTGCACAAATTGCACCCCAGAACAAGACCAAGCTAATAGACGTGTTGAATTTAAAATTAACAAATCAAAAAATTAGTAATGAGAAAAGGAATAATTGTACTAGCACTATCTAGTACTGCGTTATTAACATCATGTTCAAGCGGATGGAGCTGTAAAGCAAGATATGTAAAGGCTGAAAAGTCTAAAGAAATTGAAAAAACTAAAGACGCATAAAATAAAAAACCCCGCTATTAGCGGGGTTTTTTATTTTATAATAATACTTCTGAAATTAAGAAGCTGTCTTCAACCTTTGTAATAAATTTTTATTTAAACTTTGTTCAGCAAATTCTTTATCAACATTTAAGTTGGTTTCTGAAGAACTTGGTAAATCATACATTGCGTCTGTTAAGATTGCTTCACATAATGAGCGCAAACCTCTTGCTCCTAATTTATATTCTAAAGCTTTTTCAACAATAAAGTCTAATGCCTCATCTTCAATTGTAAACTCAACATCATCCATTGCAAATAATTTTTGATATTGTTTTATTAAAGCATTCTTAGGTTCTGTTAAAATCGCTCTTAAAGTTGCTGCATCTAATGGATCCATATGCGTAAGAACAGGCAATCTTCCTATTATTTCAGGAATTAAACCAAAATCTTTCAAATCTTTTGGAATGATATACTGTAATAAATTATCCTTATCTACATTTTCAGCACTAATTGACGAACTATAGCCAACAGCTTGACGATTTAATCTTTTTGAAATCACTTTATCAATTCCGTCAAAAGCTCCACCAGCAATGAATAAAATATTCTGAGTATTTACCTCAACGAATTTTTGGTCGGGATGTTTTCTACCTCCTTTTGGCGGCACATTAACAACAGTTCCTTCTAGTAACTTCAGTAAAGCTTGTTGCACGCCTTCTCCAGAAACATCTCTTGTAATAGAAGGATTATCACTCTTGCGAGCAATTTTATCAATCTCATCAATAAAGACAATTCCTCTTTCGGCTTTAGCCACATCATAATCAGCAGCTTGCAACAAACGAGTCAAAATACTTTCAACATCTTCACCTACGTAACCTGCTTCTGTTAAAACAGTAGCATCTACAATAGCCAATGGAACATTTAACATCTTAGCAATTGTTTTTGCAACTAATGTTTTACCAGTACCTGTTTGACCAACCATTATAATGTTTGATTTTTCAATCTCCACATCATCGTCTGTTTGTTTTTGCAATAATCTTTTATAGTGATTATAAACCGCAACACTCATTACCTTTTTAGTTTGATCTTGTCCAATAACATAATCATCTAAAAAAGATTTAATTTCTTTTGGTTTAAGCAAAACTGTATCTGCAAGCAAATCAGTATTCCCTGTTTGTTTAATTTCTTCTAAAACTATTCCATGTGCTTGTTCAATACATTTATCACAAATATGTGCATCAATACCAGCTATCAACAAACTAGTTTCTGGCTTTTTCCTTCCGCAAAATGAACACTCTAAAATTTCCTTCGCCATCTTTATTTATTTTCTTTTTTAAAGAAGATTTTTATTATTAACTTCTTACTAAAACTTCATCAATCATTCCATATTCTTTTGCTTCACTAGCAATCATCCAGTAATCTCTATCACTATCATCATGAACTTTATCAATCGTTTGTCCAGAATGCTTCGCTATAATTTCATACAATTCTCCTTTTAATTTGATGATTTCACGAGCTGTAATTTCGATATCAGAAGCTTGTCCCGACGCACCACCAAGAGGTTGATGAATCATCACTCTTGAATGAGGCAACGCACTTCTCTTCCCAGCAGCACCAGCGCATAATAAAACCGCACCCATTGAAGCTGCCATACCTGTACAAATTGTAGCAACATCTGGCTTAATAAACTGCATAGTATCGTAAATACCTAAACCGGCGTAAACACCTCCACCTGGAGAGTTTACATAAATTTGAATGTCTTTAGATGCATCTAAGCTTTCTAAAAACAATAATTGAGCCTGTACTATATTTGCAATTTGATCGTCAATCCCTGTTCCTAAAAAGATAATTCTATCCATCATTAAACGAGAAAAAACATCTAGTTGAGTAACATTCATTTGGCGCTCTTCCATAATATACGGAGTCATTCCTATTGGAGTAATTTTACTTACGATTTTATCGTAATACATATTGTTTATTCCGTGATGCTTAGTAGCGTAATTTTTAAATTCTTTTCCGAAATTCATATTGATTTTACTTTTATGTATTTTTAAAACTAAGAACGTCAAACTTATTAAGCTTGACGTTCAAAGATAATTATTTTTTACGAGAATTTATTCTCCGTACATTTCTTTTACAAATTGTTCATAAGAAACATCTTTTGCTTTTGCAGAAATTTTATTTTTGAAAAGTTCAAGCATTTTAGCACTCATAACTTGCTCTGACAATCTTTTAGCTTCTTCTTGATTTGAAAGTACTCTTGCAACAATTCCTTCAACTTCTTCGTCAGTTGGATTTAATTGACCAAACTGAGCCATTTGTTGTTTAATTAAAACCGAAGTATGCGCTTTTAAATCTTCAAATTTAATTTGCAAATCATTACCTGCGATAATTTTACCTTCAATTAATTGATAACGTAAACCTTTTTCAGATTTTTCATACTCTTCGTCAGCTTGTTCTGCTGTTAAAGGATTTTCACCCGCAGACATAATCCATTTTTTTAAGAAAGTAGAAGGTAAATCAAATTTTGTGTTTTCTATTAAACTTTCTATAACATCACTTAAGAATTTCTGATCTGCTTGTTGAGCAAATTGACCTTCAGCATCTTCTTTTATCTTAGCTTTTAAATCATCTACAGAAGAAACAGTTCCTTCACCAAATAATTTATCAAATAATTCTTGATTTAATTCCGCTTTTTCTACGTTATTGATTTCTTCAATTGTAAAGTTTACTACCACGTCTAAACCGTGAACATTATCATGATCTACTTTTAAATAATCCATTAATTTATGGTCATCATCAAATAAACCTTTTGTTGATAATTCAACAACATCACCTACTTTTTTACCAATGAATAATTTAGCTGTTTTCTTGTCGCTAAATATATCTAAAGTAATATTCGTTGTGTTATTAATGTTTTCTTCTTCATTAGAAAAAGTTCCTCTTAATGTAAAATCTTGTTCTACTTTATCTTGAGGAATTAATTTACCATATTGTTTTTGAATACGCTCAACTTGCTCATTAAGCATTTTTTCATCTGCAATAATATTGAATTTATTTACTTTTTTTACTGAAGCTAAGTCAACATTAAATTCTGGAGCTAATCCAAGTTCAAATTCAAAAGTAAAATCTTCTTTATCCCAATTAAAATCTTCAGTAACTTTTGGTAATGGGTTTCCAAGAATATCTAATTTTTCTTTAACTAAATAGTCATTTAAAGACGATTGTAAAATTTTATTTACCTCATCTAAAAGAACCGCTTTTCCATATTGTTTTTTAATCATTCCTGCAGGAACTTCTCCTTTTCTAAAAC
>PKEA01000085.1 GCA_002862805.1 Flavobacteriaceae bacterium
ATCGAGAACCTCTTTGTATGAAAATTGATTGTCCAAAACTAATTAAACTCTATGAGTTAAAATTATCTGATGTAATCATTTAAAACGTCAGTTCGAGTGTTTTTTGTGTAGTAAAACGGAACAAAAAATGTATCGAGAACCGTTTTAATGAAAATTGATCATCAACTATTATTTATTCGTTACAGATTTAATAAAACTTTTTTAAACTTCTTTTTTCTTTACAATATGTCCTCTCGTTTCATCGCCTTCAATAAGTACAATTTCCGAATGTAAAAATTGTGCAGCTTCTGCAGAATCTTTTACTTTTGAAGCACTGCGTTTAAGCATTTCTTTTTCAAAAGGAACTAACACCTTTTTTTTAATTCCAGCACTTCTCCATGAAGGTAAAGATTTGCACTCTTTTGCAATTGTTCTAGCCAACAACAAAGCATCAAGCAAAGCTTGGTTTGCACCTTGTCCTTTAAACGGACTCATAGGGTGAGCTGCATCGCCAATAAGTGAAACTTGCGTTGCTTTTTCTAGTAATTCACCATTCAGTAAAGCTCTATCATATACAGGATATCCTGTAATTTGATTTTCTAGTGTTGCTTCTAAAATTTGCGGAACCGGACTATGCCATTGCGTTCTCCTACAAGCCTCTTCTTTGAGTGCTTTAGTACCTAAATTACTCAAGTTTTTAGCTTCATCTTCAGTCATTTGAAAACTAAGTTGCCACATCACCGAGTCGGCCGTAAAAGGCATTATATAAATTCGCTCATCACCATTAGCAGTTTGAAATACAGTTGCTGAATCCAATAATGAACTTTCAATATTTTTAAGTGCAGATAAAGGACAAATACCCAAAATCACTATACAACCTAAATAACGCAAAGGACTCACTTCTTCACCTATTACTAATTTTCTCACGGTACTGCGAATTCCATCAGCTCCTATTAAAACATCGGCTTTAGCCTTTTTTATTTTACCATCAACTTCAAAGGTCAGTTCAACACCTTTATGTTCCTTTTCTGTAAAACTCATTAATTGATGATTCCATTGCACCATATTTTCATCGCCAAGCTGCTCAAGTAAAGCCAAACGCAAAGCTTGCCTTGCTATATGAATATTTCTTCGTTTAGAAGGTTTTTCTGGAGCTAATAGGTTATTTCTATTTCTAAATCCCCATTCTCCAATTATTTTTCCATCTGTGTTGTGTACCACATGCCGTGTTGAAATAATACCTTTTTTTAAAGAGAAAATTCCTAAACCTTCAATAGCTTTACTTGCTTGTTGTAAAGTGAGTCCGTATCCTTGAGAACGGGCATTAAAATTAGTATCGCGCTCATAAAGCGTAAAAGGTATGCCACGGTGCAAACAGGCTACAGCCAAAGCTACTCCGCCAATACCAGCACCAATAATGGCCACGTGTGGATAATTTTCTTTATCTACTTCAGTAGGTTTGTCAGAAGGAACAAGACCAGAACCAGAACAGTTTTTACAAGAATCAAAATGACCTTTAGGACGATTTGGAACGCTTTCTGTTCCATTAGATTTTTCAAACTGTTCAAATGCTGCCTTGTAAAGAAGTTGTGCCTTTTTACTGGGTCTTCTACTTTTTTTACCTAGTCCCTTACATTCCCTACAAGTAGTCCAGTGAATGGCTTCATTTTTACTTACTTCATTATCTAACATAATCTTAACATATCTTTACAAATTACTCAGTCAGTGGACTTATAAAATAGTTTATGCAAAAAACAAAGCAACCTTTTTTCTATCTCCCACAACCCAAACCACATCGTTTTTACTTAAAATAAAATTAGATTCAGGATTTAAAATTCTTTTTCCGTTATGTTCTACACCTACAATTAAACCATTTGTTTTTTCTCTTAATTGAGACTCTCTAATAGTTTTTCCAATAAAATTTTGATGTTCTAGCTCAAATTGTTGTAACACAATATCTGAGTCTTCTTCTTCAATAAACTTAAACTCATGTTTTTTCAAATAATCACCAAATTCTTTCACTTGAACATCTGTACCAATAACAAAAATTTCATCACTTGGATATAGCTTTTCATATTTTGTAGGAACATTAATGTGTAAGTTTCCACGTTTTATATAGGCAATATTAACACCTATTTCTTCCCTAATTTTTATTTCTTCTAGTGGTTTACCTACTAAATCAGATTCAGGAACAATAATAAAGTTGGCCAAATGGCCGTCCCAAGGAGATAAATTATTTCGGTTTATTTTTTTTACCGAAAGTTCTCTTTGATTATAATTTTTAATAAAACGATTTTCAATTTTTAAATAAAGCTTATTAATTTTTTTTGGAAATAACATAATTAACACAACCGAAAGAACAAAAGCCAAAACAGCAATTCCAGGCGAAAAGAAATTATTTAACATCATTCCTATAAAGAATAGTCCAATAACCATTCTAATGAAGATTAAAACCAAAATAGGACCATGATGTTTCTTGTTTTTTAATAATTCTTGCACTTCAGTTGTTGCAATTCGTCTTAACGATAAAGCCCATAAAAAAGGAGCAATAATCATAAAAGTTATTATTGCCGTTACAATATTTCCATAACTAAAATCACTCATAAAAGGCAATAAAAAGCGTTTTGACATTTGAATGATTGCAAATAATATAATAGAATGAATTAATACTTGAAAAATATATTCTTTAATTGCTTTTTGCCATGTACTAACAGTTTTGATAGCTTGTGCATTAGCACTATATATTTCAATTCGCTTAACCCATCTTTTAGGAAGTTTATTTTCAACAAAGCCAGCAACGGGCGTGGCATACTTTATCATGTATGGAGTTGTAAAAGCAGTCACCGCCGAAACGGCAACAACAATAGGGTATAAGAAGTCACCAGTAACGTTTAACGAAGCACCAAGTGTGGCAATAATAAAAGAGAATTCTCCAATTTGAGACAAACTCATTCCCGTTTGTATGGATTCTTTTAAAGGTTGCCCCGAAATTATAGTTCCAATAGTAGAAGTGATAGATTGTCCAAAAATGGTAATCAAAGTCAAGATCATTACAGGAAACGCGTATTCTATTAACGTGTCAGGATTTATAAGCATTCCAACCGATACAAAGAAAACAGCACCAAATAAATCTTTTACTGGTTTTACTAAATGTTCAATATGTTCGGCTTCATTGGTTTCAGCAATAATTGAACCCATGATGAATGCTCCTAATGCAGCAGAAAACCCAACATTAGCCGCAAAAATAACCATTAATAAACACAATGCTAATGAAATGATGAGTAACATTTCATCGGTAAATAATGGTTTTAATTTTTTTAATAATGTAGGAATAAAAAAGATTCCAGATATAAACCAAATAGCTAAAAAGAAACTTAACTTAAGTAACGATAAAAGTAACTCTGTTCCCGAAAACTGCTGACTTACCGCAATGGTAGAAAGTAAAACCATCATTAAAATAGCTACAATATCTTGTACAATTAAAGCACCAATAACATTTCCGGTAAACTTTTGCGACTTTACGCCCAGTTCATCAAAAGCTTTTAAAATAATTGTGGTAGAGGAAATAGATAAAATTACTCCTAGAAATATTGAGTTCATTTCATCCCAACCCATAAATTTTCCGGCATAGTAACCAAGAATAATCATGGAAATAATTTGCGTCAATGCTGTTATAGAAGCAGTTCCTCCAACTTTTATTAATTTTTTAAAACTAAACTCTAAACCTAAGCTAAATAGTAAAAATATTACACCAATTTCGGCCCAAACCGTTATACTATTTGTATCTTTTACAGTTGGAAAAAAATGAAAATGAGAACTAGCTAAAAAACCAGCAACTAAATAACCTAAAACTAGCGGTTGTTTTAGCTTTCTAAAAATCAATACTGCAATTGCAGCAGTAATTAATATTAATCCTAAATCATTTATTAAATTAGGTATATGAACAGTAGTATTGGCAACTAATGAAATAAGCATTTTTGATTTTTTTTAAAAATACTAAATTTGCTTCTTTCAAAACTTAATTTTAAGAAAAATTAACAAAAAAATCCACTAGTGTTTTCTAGTGGATTTTTTTATCGCTTGGATATCTTATTGTTAGTAATTTGTCTTTGTAGTTTGCATTTAAATCGACCTTCTGTAAAACTTCGCAATTTTTCGTGCTTGGTTTTTCTATTGGTTACTCGTTTACGCCATAATTCATAGCTGGAACGTTTTAATTTATTTCGCATTAATGCTTTTACGTCCATTTCTGATAAACCAAATTGAAATTCAATAGCTTCAAAAGTAGTTCTGTCTTCCCAAGCCATTTCAATTACTCTATCAATTTCTATATAGCTTAATTCTCTTTTCATTAAAACTGCTTATAATTATTAATGATTACCTTATTAGCCTTTATGTCGTGCATTAAATTGTATAAACCAAAGAAGGTTCTATTGATGTAAATAAAGTGCTTAGAACCTCTATTTCCATTCATATTTCTAATCTCAGTACTTTTTGAATATTTTTCACCCAAGTCGGCAATTTTACCAAAAAAAACGTCATCAGAAAAATCAAACGAGTCTTCATGAAACGGTTGGGTAAATAAACTCAGCATTTCATGAAATAATTTAGAGAAAAATACTTTTTCTTCAGCAGTATCTTCAGGTTTTAAGATTTCTAATTCATACAGCTTTTCTTCAAAAATTGCTGGATTGTTGATGTTTTCTTTTTTAGCCAATTCAAAATAAGGAACATAAAAATCTTCTGGAACTTCTTTCATACAACCAAAATCGAGCACAATTAATTTTCCTTCTTCCGAAACTAAAAAGTTTCCTGGATGCGGATCGGCATGTACTTTTTTAATTACGTGCATTTGATACATGTAAAAATCCCAAAGGGCTTGACCAATTATATTTGAAGTTTCCTGACTTGTATTTACAGCAGTAAATTCTGAAAGGTGTTTACCTGTCATCCAATCCATTGTAATGATTCTATCAGAAGACCATTGTTCATAATATTCTGGAAACAATAAATTAGGCAAATGTTTACAAGCCAAAGCAACTTCTTTACTTTGTTTTACTTCATTGATATAATCGGTTTCTTCTACTAACTTATTTTCAACTTCCTGAAAATATTTGTCAGAGTCTTTTCCTTTTATATTGAACATTTTAATAGCAATGGGTTTTACCAATGCTAAATCCGACGAAATGCTTTGTGCTACACCCGGATACTGAATTTTAACGGCTAATTTTTTACCTTCTAATTCGGCCTGATGTACTTGCCCAATACTTGCTGCGTTAATGGATTCTGGGTGAAAGGCATCAAAAATTTCATTTGGTGCTTTTCCAAAATAGCTTTTAAATGTTTTGATAACCAAAGGAGCCGATAAAGGCGGAACAGAAAACTGAGAAAGCGAAAATTTCTCTACATAAGCACGAGGCAAAATACTTTTTTCCATACTCAGCATTTGCGCTACTTTTAAAGCACTTCCTTTCATTTGTTTCAAGCCATCGTAAATATCTTCAGCATTAGATTGATTTAGGCTCTCTTTGGCTTCTTCTTCGGTTTTAACCAATTTATCACCATAATATTTTAAATAATTCACACCTACTTTTGCACCTGTTTGAATCAGTTTAGAAGCACGTTGAATTTTGGACGTAGGAATACTGTCTAGTGTTTTCATAATTAGTTATTCATTTTCTCTTTCCAAAGAAATTTACCAAAATCAATGATGTTTTTAAAAGGCGTAACGTCTAACATGTCAAAGCTTGCATGAACTGATTTCTCAATAAAAATATCTGTTTTTTCAAATGAAGGCGATTTGTCTTCCATCCAAAACTTTAAAGTCATCATCATTTGAATCCACGCCATTTCAGAAATACTTTTCTGTTGGATTTGTTGTATCTTTTCTTGTGGTATATTAATTGTTTCAATTCCTAAACCATCAATATAGCTCTTAAAGTGTTTTCTAAGACCTGTTAATTTTTTAAGATTTTCAAGCTTATTTCTATCTTCGGTTAAAAGATGAAGTACCAAACTTCTATTGGCAGTTAATTGCTCAAAAAAAGTAAAGTAAAAACTCAATACTTTTGTTTTAGCATCGTAACTGTTGTATTCATCGCTTTTTGAAAGTAAATTTAAAGTACTTTCAAATAAATTTTCAAAAATACTTTCCTCAAGGTGTTCAAAACTAGAGAAGAATTGATAAAATTGAGTTTCTTCTATTTTTAATAACTGACAAAAATGGTAAATTGAATTTGGTTTTTTACCTTCTTCTAAAATCATTTTAGTGTATGCACTTATGATTTTTTCTTTACTGATTTTTATTTCTTTAGCCATAGCAATTTATTTTACTTCAAAGATAAAGAATTATTTGTTTAAAAAATAGTATTAAAAGTTAAACAAAATATAAAATTGACCAAGGAGTTATTGAAAATTAGTGTTTATTATCTAAATCAATAGGAGGAATGTCTATTATATGGCATTTTTTACAAAAATCGGGAGTTTCATTTTTGTGCCATTGTGTTCTAAAAGCTCTATATTCTGGAGTGTTTAAAGTTTTCATTAGTCCGTCTTTAAAAACATTTCCAAAGTTTAATATTTTAGGAAAGGGTTTTGCACAGCATGGCGACATCCATCCGTTCCAACTCACGTAAAAATGACTCCAAGGCAATGAACATTTTTGAAAGTTATTGGCAGTTTTAAAATCAAATGTACTTAGTTCAACACCATTTTCTTGAGCCACTTTATAGGCTTCTTTAAGTGCTTCTTTAAATTGTGGAGTGTCGTACATTTTATAAATATCTGTACTTACTGCAGGTGTTGAGGTAACATTCATAGTTTGAAAATCTACATATTTTATACCTATTTCTCCAGCCACTTTTACAATCTCTGCCATTTGATGATAGTTTTCTTTAATTACTACCATATTAAACATTAGTTCGGTATTGCCGTTTTGTTCTTTAGCAATTTTAGCAATTTCAGCAGTGTTTTTAATAAAAAAAGAATAATCGCCTTCTAATCGTACATTTTCATATACATCTCTTAATCCGTCTATTGAAATTTGAATAGTGTCTATTTTTCCAATTATCTGTTTAGCAATTTCGATACTTTTAGGTAAATGAGCATTTATAGAAATAGAAATGATTATGCCTTTGTTTTTAGACTTAATATAATTTACCGCTTCAACAAGTGGTTTGTACAACATGGTTTCACCAAGTCCTGTAAGTCCTATCGAATCTACATAAGGATAAGCCTGATCAACTACTTTTTTTAATTCTTCAATAGGAATAAAGCCTTTGTCCATTTCATCGCCAAAAACATATTCTCTAGGGCAAGTAATGCATTTTAGATTACAATGGTTTGTCACTTCTATCATAATACTTGATGGATGAGCAACCTTAGTACTTTTTATCAGTTTTAAATAATAAGTATATAATTTATTAAAAGAATACCTGAAAAAATCTAAACCTCTTGGTAAATGTTTGATTCTAAAAAATGCTTTTTCTAATTTTCTTTTTCTTCGTGAAGAAGTAGTATTTTTAAAATCACTCATATTTTAAGTAAAGATGTTTTTATAGAAATGTAAATTTATTATAAAAATAGGCAAGAACAAAGAAAGTAATTGGTTAAAAAATTATTTAAATATTGTCCCTTCATTTATTTTTAATAATTCAACAAAATATAATGCTCCGTTTTTTGTAAAATGCTTGCAGTCATGACTAATATATTTATGATTAGGAGTAAAAACAGGAACCGTTTTTTTGTTGTCAATTACTAATGCAGTTAAATCGATATATTTTTCATTCCATTCTTTTTTTAAGGCTAAATTTTCTTCAAAATAACCTTTTGCCATAATTGTTCTTTGCTTGTAATAAGCAGTATTTCTTTTGGCATTGTAAAAGATTCCGTTTGTAACCCCAAAGTTTTTAAGCCCTACATTCCATACCTTATTAGAGTCAATTGAAAGTTGTTTTTGAAGCAATTTATAATCTTGCATTTTAATTGCTGAGAAAAAGATATAAACAGCTGAGTCAAATTTAGATTGATGTTCAATTAAGTTTTCAGAATTTTCAATATACGAAAGTTCTATTTTTGAAGCATAATTTGATTCTAATAACACATTAGCCCAATCTCTTGCAAAGCTATTTCCTATAACTAAAACCTTAATTTTTGTCTTAGATGTAAACTCTTTATCATAATCGTAAATCCGAGCATTATAACTGATATGTGGATTTTTTTTGGTGTTGAATACATTATAATTAAGAGGTGTTTTATTTTTAGTAATATCTAATTCGGGAATATCTTTTATGATTCCAGAAGTTGCATAAAAATAAAACGAAGTTAAGGTTAAAAGTAAAAAGGAAATTCCAGTAATGAGTAAAACTTGGGTATTACTTACTCTTTCTTTATTTCTAAAAGGTTGTTCAATAAAGTTATAACTAAGAATTGATAGAACTATAGTTATTCCAAAGATAAAGAAGTAATCTACTGGATTAAAATCATACTTAATGATGTATCTAGTAAACGCCAAAACAATTTGATGCCACATATACAAGCTGAAACTTATTTTCCCTAAACCCACCATTATTTTGTTTTCTAAAACGCTATGTAGTAGTTTATTTTTTGCTTCAGATTCTAACAATAAAATTAATGAACAACTAATTATAATGAGTACAATTATATTTTTAGGGATTGAAATATCAACGCACAAAAGAAAGATAATTAGTACCAAACAAATAGCTTTTAAACGACTGCTTACTTTTTTATTTAAACAAAGAATAGCAGCAATTCCGCCAATAGAAAGCTCAAAAAAACGATACGGCATTAAGTAAAATTGATAATATTCATTTTCAGTAAAAAGAAAACCAAAAGCAGAGAAAAACGTTAAAATAATTAGTATTGGTAAAATATTCTTTTTCTTAAAAAAGAGAAATAAGAATGGATATACAATATAAAACTGTTCTTCAATTCCTAGACTCCATGTGTGCATTAGTGGCTTAAAGTCATTTACAGTAAACCAGTAATTTCCGGTGGTAATTAATTGTAAAATATTATTAGCAAAGAAATTTGTAGCAACGATAGATGCTGCCAAGTTTTCTAAATCATCTGGTAACATTGTAAAATAACCTATAACTAAGGCTGTTACAGAGGTGAAAAATACTAAAGGGAATATTCTTCTAATTCGCTTTAAATAAAAGGTTTTTATAGAAAAATTACGAACTAAAACACTTTTATAAATAATTGAAGTAATTAAAAAACCGCTTATTACAAAAAAGATATCAACACCTAAATAACCGTTTGTAAAATATCCAAAATGAAAAAAAATAACAGCCAATACTGCAATTGCTCTTAAACCATCTATGTCTTTACGGTACTTTAAGGAATGATGTTTGTTCATTTATATAAGCTAAAAAACAAATATAGTATTTCTCCACTGAAGTTGTTTTAAAATACTATTTTCTCTCGTTTATTTAACGAACTCTTTCTTGCTTGTTTTGTTTAATAAAAAAAGTTGAATTAATTAAAGATAATGTTTCTATAGACTCTAATGAATCACTTCCATCATCGTTTTTTGAATCTTGGAAAGAGATAAAATGT
>PKEA01000083.1 GCA_002862805.1 Flavobacteriaceae bacterium
AATGATGATTCTGTAACTTTAATAAGTGATAGAACTACTCAAGATTGGAACCCTTCTTACAATGAAATTATTGAGAAATATAATCAATTGACTAAAGGAATAGAGCCCTCCAATAAAAATGGTATGGATCCTTATTCATTAGCGGTTGCAAAACATTTGAATGAATTCAAGTTTGAAGAGTTATTTGAAGAACAATTTAAGATAATTCAATTTCATCCATCTTACACTTATGAGGATTTTGTGAGAGGCATTGTATCTCAACCTAATCCAGATGGTGAAGGAATTATATTTAAAGCTGAAAATAAAACTCTTGGTAAGTTTGCAAAATTGGCTTTTGATAACTATTTAGCTAGTAAGGGTGTCTTGAGTACAAATTCTGATTTTGAAAATAGATTAACAATTTTGTTGGAAGAAATAAGCGTAAAAATTGATGCGGGTGAAACTTACAGATTTTCAGATAAAAGTACAGCCGAAATTATATCAGTTGGTAATGATTATTTAATTTACAATTTTCCACAACGACAAGATATAAAATATAAGTTACTTTTTAGCGATATTGAAAAAGTTTTCAATAAGAAAACCGATATAAAAATTCCTATCGATTTAAGAGATAGGGAAAAAGAGTTACAGTTGGAAATGAAAGGTAAGTATCCTTATTATTTCATGATTTTAGAAAAATTAAAAAACATATCATCAAATCTTCCATCTAAAGAAACCAAAGTTGAAAAACTGAAAAATTATATACTTATTATAGATGAAATCAACCGTGCCAATTTGTCTTCGGTTTTAGGAGAATTAATTTATGCTTTAGAATATAGGGGAGAAGCTGTAGAAAGTATGTATGATGTAGAAGGTAATGAGTTAATATTACCACAAAATTTGTACATCATTGGAACAATGAACACTGCCGACCGCTCTGTAGGACATATTGATTATGCTATTAGAAGACGTTTTGCTTTTGTAGATGTGTTGCCTAAAGATTTAAGTGATGATGAAGACATAGTTTTTGACAGCAAACTATTTTCTTCGGTCAAATCACTGTTCACAACTGACGACTATAAAACGCATTCGCTCAATTTATCCAAAGAGTTTGAACCAAAAGATGTTGCATTGGGACATTCATACTTTATTCAACAATATGAAAAAGATGAGAAAGGTAAAGAAGATAAAACCAAGCCTATTGATTTTCAAATGCGTTTAGACTATGAAATTAAACCTATTTTGTTAGAGTATGTAAAAGACGGTATTTTAATAGGTAAAGACATCAACGATAAAATTGAACAATTAGAGATTTCAATTTAATGGGCTTACGTTTATTTGAACATAGGAGTTTAAAAATTCAATTTTTTGATGAGAAGGATCAAGAAGAAGAAGTTGATGGAATAATTAAATTCAATTATTCTAATTTAACTTTATTTGAATCTGTTACTTCTATAGCTTTTAACAATAGTAGTCATTGTTTTATTTATGAAAAAAATGAGCTTGGTTTTAGCTTAAAAGCCGATTATTGTATTGGTTTAGATTGGTTGGGTAATACAGGAAGATACTTATATGTAGAGCCAAAAATTAATAAAAAATCAGCTCGAATTTTCAATAGAATTATAGATTCCGAAGATGAAATTTTAGGAGTAGAAGAAGATTCAAATTATATAGAATCGGATTTACTGGAACTAGATTATTTGAAAATGTTGTTGCAAGTTACCAATGTTCCTGAAAGTAATGCTGAATTAAAGGACTTGGTACAAATAGATTGGGTTGCTAAACCTATTGAAATTCAGCAAAAAGAAGATAAACTAACACCATTTTTGGTGGTTCAGTATCTTCAATTAGTTAAAGCTATTGTCAGAAAAGGACTGAAGAAAAACTATTATAAAGTTCAAGAAAACTTAAATAATAGAGTTAAGGGTAAAATTTTAGTAGGGAAACACATCAAACAAAATGTTTTTAAAAATAGATTCACGAACACCTTTTGTGAATACCAACAATTTGGTGAAGATCATCCAGAAAATCGTTTTCTAAAAAAAGTATTGCAATTTACAAGCAGCTATATCGAAAATCATGAAAAACTTTTCGGTGATAAATTTATAGAATTACAACATACGATTAATTATTGCCGCCCAGCTTTTGAACTTATTTCTAATCAAGTCAATGATTACGAATTAAAGCATATTAAGCACAATCCATTTTATAAAGATTATGCAAATGCCATAGATTTAGGTAAAAAAATATTAAAAAGATTTGCTTATAATATTACTCAAACTACTAAAGATAAAGTAGCAACACCACCTTTTTGGATTGATATGCCACGATTATTTGAATTATATGCTTATAGTAAAATGATTGAAGCTAATCCTGTAGATAAAAAAGAGATACATTACCAATTTTCTACTTATGGCAATGCTTTAGATATTTTAGTTTCTAAAGAAGGTTTTCAAATGGTAATAGATGCAAAATACAAACTGAAATACAAAAATGGTCATTTACACGAAGACATTCGTCAGGTTGCAGGTTATGCAAGATTGAATAAAGTAAGAAAAGAATTAAATGTAACAGATGATAGAAACATTGATTGTTTGATTATTTACCCTGATATGGAAAATGGAATTGATGACCTAAACTTAGAAAATATAAAGCATAAAATGGTTGCAATTAATGTTTATCATAAAGTTTACAAGTTAGGAGTTAGATTACCTTTAATAAGTTAAATTGAAATTTAGTAACGGGGAAAATTTATTTACCTAGAATTTAACCAAAGTATATTTGTCATTATAAATTTTTAAAACTTTTAATTATGACAAAAACAAAAATGACTAAAGAAGCTGCTATTAGAATACAAAGTTCAACAGCAGTTAAAAATGGAGGTGTAGTGCCTAAAAATAGTTTTTCCTCAAGAGCATCTAGTTCAGCTTCAAAAAAATCAAAATAAAAAATCAAATAATTGTATTAGCTAAATTTAGGATATTAAATATGCATGACAAATTCCTTAAATACTTTAATAATATTAAATCTAATTTATCTAAAGAAGATTTAAATGAGTATTACTTTCAACAGAAGAGAGATGCTAATGTTACTAATTATTTATTAGAAGATAATTATCTTTCTTTTTGTGAAAATTTCTTTAAAAATCTTTCTGATCAACAAAGAAAGGATTTTGAAGAGTTAGTTCAATTTAATAACGGGGCTTCTGGTTTAATTGTTTTTTCCGATAATTTCACTTCAATATTTGAAAAATATAAGCATTCAGAGAACGGAATAGCATTTTTGGTAAGATTATATGTGTTTTCTGAAATAGAATCTAATATTTATAAATCTGCACTTATTAAGGAATTATTACTAAAAAAAGTAAAGTTTTCACAAACTGAAATCGCTAAAGAGTTTGAAGTTGATAATGATACATTATCTAAATGGTTTGAATTAATTTATGTTACAAACATATATTTTGGTAGGAGACAAATTACACTTGGTGAGTATTTACAAATTTTCAAAGATTTATTTTTAGAACCTGATGAGGATTTTAACTTAAATGAAAATATAGAAAAGTTTAGTAAAAGGGTTTTAATAGGTAAAACATTTACTAAAAGTGAAATCATTGATTTTGGATTTGATCTAAACGAAGAACCAAAAAATAATCATTTTTTGGAAGCAAGTAAAATACTAAATAAGAAGTTTACTTTTTATGACAATTATGATAAATATCCATACAGTATAGCTATTCAATTAATTAATTTTTTAAAAGAAAATTAAATGAAAAAACTAAACATACAAGCATATAATATTCAAGGAAAAAATAATGATGAAATTATGAACATCATATTAAGGTTTCCATTTTATATGGCAGATAAAGAAGCTAATAAGAAAAAAAGAAAACGTTGGGTAGTTAATCCTGAGAATTTATCAGGAGACGTACTATCAAATCTATTTATTCATGATGATATTATAGTTGGTTTTAAATTTAATGATGAAAACGGAGGAGATCTACATTTACATGCTATAGCAAGAGAATTGCAACTGGTAGATATTTATGAATTCCCATTATTAGAAAGTCATGATATGGCACCTTTTATGGAAAAAATTATTAATAAAGACCCAATACTATTTCATTGGCAAAATTCTAATAAGCTACATGAAAAGCATGCACATCCGTTTTTTAAAAATGTATTAGGTTTCAGAAATTCTGATTTTTATATACATCCAGAACAAGTTGGATTAGAATTTCCATACCAACATCCAGATTTTAAAGATGTAAAAGAAAAAGTACTTATTATTGAAAACTTATATTTCAAGAAAAGTCACTTAATTGCATATAAAGTTTTTAACCCCATGACTTATGAACATAAAACAGTTTGGTCTCAAGAATTTTACAATTACATAAATAATTTAGAAAGTAGAAATAACAATTAATAAAAAATAACATGGAATATAAAGTAATTCAAGAAAACAGTATTTTAGGTCTCGAAAATGAATTAAATAAACTTTTAAAAGAAGGTTGGCAACCACAAGGAGGAATATTTCGCTGTCGAAATAAAACAGGTTATGGAACTAATGAATATTTTTATTTACAAGCAATTATAAAAAAATAATTTTTTAGAGGCTATTAGCCTCTTTTTTTATATCTCTAAAAAAATCTTCCAAATCATTGTTGTAAATTCCTTCTAGTTTTAGCTGTTCGTCTGTTTTTCCTTCAGTCATGTCCCAAAGTTTAATGTCAATTCCGTTTTGACGCAATTGAATTACTTTTTTGGTTGCAACCGAAACGGCATTTTCACTAATATCTGGTATAATAAGTACTCTAAACCCTTTTAATACTCTAGCTTTGTCGGTAGTGAGACCATTGCAACCACTATATGCTAACCAAACATATTGAGGCATTAATATATAGCCAATTATTGCTGTTTTCTCACTTTCAACTAGAATAATTGTCTTGTTTTTATTGCATTGGTAGGACAATAAGTGTTCTCCAAAAAAACAGCTATAGTAACCATTATCATTTTTATACGGAACTTTAAATTTATTTTTTCTTCTTGCTTGTTCGTCATAATAAGCAATTTTAAGTTTTTGTACTTGAAGTTTCATGTTAATATTCCAAAACATTGTTCCTCCATCATTTGAAGAACCTAAGATGTAAATTTCTTTAGCATCTTCCACTTTTTCATTATTATAATTTTTTCGTAAATATTGCAACAAGTTGTTTTCTGGCAAGTGATGAAAATGTTTCCAGATTTCTGTTTCTTGAATAAATTTCTGGTCTATTGATTTTTTTTCGCAACTGGTTGCAACCAAATTAGCAACCTTTAATAACTTGATTTCGCTTAGTTTATTTTGGGATTTGTCCCAAAAGTATTCTTCTCCGTTCTCTTTTATGTATTTGGTTGGTGGTAGGGTTGCAACCCCACAAGAGTGACAATAGCCATAATTCTCTCCGTAGTACTTGTAGTTTACAAACTTTCCATCGTTGTTCAATTTTGAGCAACAAGGAGTAACTAATTTGTAATTTCTCTTATTGCTAAATTTTAAATTATTTTCTATTTTAGTTAACATACTATAAACGTTGTGAAACTTGAAACTTTATTGTAAAACCTTGTTAAGTATAGTAAATAAATTAGCTCAGAGCATTATTTGATTTAGTTTCAAGTTTCATGTTATTTGATAATGTATTCCATTTTCTTGAAATGGTTGATTTACTTGCACCAGTTACTGCTACAACGTCTTTTTGTGTAGCACCATTTTCTATTGCAGATTCAATTACTTTATTTATGTCTAAAGGTTTTGATTCTTTCGATTGGTTTTGCTGATTTACGATTTTAAAATTCGTAAAATAAAATTCGTTAATTTCAATTGCTAATCTTACTGTAGAAACGTTTACATTATTTTGATATTTATTTGTTTTTGCATTTTTTATTAGATGTACAATAATGATAAGTTTGTGTATGCTTATTTGTAGTTTAGCTAAATATTGTTTTATGTTTTCTGGTGCGATTACTTGCTTATCCAATAAATTTTGAGCGTATATAAAAAGTTCTTCATCGGCTTCAGAATCTAATTTTAATTTCAAACTTTCAAATTCAGTACTTTCTTCAATTGCTTTTCTAAATTCTGTAACATTTTTTAAATTTTTATTATAATTTAAAAGAACTGGTTCAGGTATAGTACCTTTCGATATCTTATTATTTGATGTTAGTTTAGGGGTAAACAAAACACGATCAATAAAACCACTTTCTAAATTACCATTTCCAAAAAGATTGGGTACAAATTGTTCTTGAATTGACCCCATTAACGTTGGATAGCTTTTTTCAATCCTAAAACTTTCAGTAGTTTTCCTTAAAATATCTATTACAGTATTATTATATCCTTCTAAAAAAAATGTTCTCCACGCAATACCGTCAGCATTATTTTTATTTGCCATTTTTTCAATTAGTGATGTCAGTTCATCTATGAATATCCCTATAGAATATTTATTATAGTAATGTGAATATTGAGCCGCTTGAATAGTAGCATTTTGAATTAAAAACTTTCTATTTTTTATGTTTTCTAATTCATTTTCTCCTTCACTATTATATGATTCAGCATCATATTGATTAAAAATACCAGTAGCCAACTTCATAGCAGCTGATTTTACATCTCCACGACTACCAATAATTGCAAAAAATAGATTAGCAAAATTTTGAAAGCCTAGAGTGTTGATTTCAAATGCTAAACCTGCTGCATTACTAAACGCAAAAAGAATAGAACTGAAAAGATATTCTTTTGGTATTCGTATATTTATAAAGGCACTTTCTATTAATTCTGATAATTCAGGCGGAAGTTTTTCTATAATAGCAAATAATTGTTTTTTAGCTAACTCTTCATCACTTAAACTCTGTCTGTCTATCTCATTACTTATCTTTTCAATTGAATTTATTTCCATGATTTTTCTGGTTTTAAATAAACAATCGTTTTAGTTTCTAAATCGTAAAAAGGCACGTTTCCATATTGATCTAATTGCAGATTAATTACTTCATGGTAACGTTGTAATATAAAGTCTTTAATTTCTTTAATATCTTTTTTTGTGGCGGGTTTATTTTCCTCCTTAGTTAAAAGACTTGTTAAAGCATTAATTGCTAAGGTTCCTGCTGCCGCATTTCCAACTCCAGCCAAACTCATTTTATCAATTTTAACTGAATCCAATTTTTTGTCAGTAATAATTGGTTTTGCTAATCCAACTATTTTTTTAGAATTGAAAGCATTAGTTCTGCAACTGTTACTGCAATACTTTTGCACTTTTCTTCTTTTAGGTTTGTAGTCTTTACCACAATACCTACATGTATATAAATACTTGTCCATTTGCGTAAATTTTACGTTAGATTAACGATTAATTAGAGGATTTTTTGCTAAATAGTCATTGACCTTAGCTTCTAAATTATTGTTTGATTGACTCTTTCCTGATTGCAACCAATTTAAAATGTCGTGTTTTGAGAAGCGCAACATTCTTCCTTTTTTGATAAAAGGAATTGTGTTACGATGTACATGACCGTAAATTGTTGGCTTAGTTAATCCAATTAATTTAGATAGTTCGTTGATGTCTAAAAATTCATCTTCTGTAGTTGCTTTTGAAGTTGGATGCAACTCTCTTTTAATGTTTTCCGAAATGCATTTAGCGATTACTATAAGATCTTCCTCGCTAAAAAAAGTTATTATTTTTTTCATGCTTGCAAGTTGCTAAACATGTTAAGCATGTAATAGCGCATATAATAGCGCATATAAAATAAATTACAAAAACCTGTAAATCAGCATTATATGTTTTGTTTTAAAAAAAACAAAACATAAGTTTTAAAAAAGTAACTTAATTTTTTTTAAAGTTTTTCGCATATTGAAATTTATAAAAAAACATAAAAAACTCAAATTAAATAATTTGAGTTAAAATATTAGATTTTAGTTCTTCTATTTTTTTATTAATATACTTCAATTTAAAAGGTTTAATTTTTAACATCAATTCATCTAATTGATGTTTAAGTTCTTTTAGTTGGATTTTATGGTTTGAACTAATATTATTTAAATCTATATCATTTACTTTTCCACTGATTGCTTTGTATTCAAATGTAGACCTATAAGAATCTTTATTCTCAAATTCAAAATGTGGTTTTATTTTAATTAAACTTAGTGTTTTGTATAATTCTGCACTAGTATCAAAACCATTATCTTTCATTATTGAAATAAAGAGATATAACAAAAGACTATTTTCAATGTTGCTAAAATTGTTTTCATTTAATTGAGTTATATTTTTTATATTTTTACTCTTTTTGTTTGCAGCCTTGTTTTCTGGGTGAACTATTTTTTTATAGTAACTGAAAATTTCTGTATTCTCTAAATATGTTTCATATTCTTTAATCTCAAACCTTGAAAAGTCCTCTGATTTATAAATCAAATCGTATAAACCATATTGATTTCTAAAAATTCTGTAAATATTCGTTTCCGAGTAATAAGTTGCTAAATCTATAATAAGTTGCTCAAATGAATATCCTTTTATCTCAAGGGTTTCAAATAATGGTTTTACATCTCTTTTTAGAGCGTTTTCATAGCTGTTTTTCGAATAGTTTTTTTTGTGCTTTTCAAAAGTATAAATCAAATCTGTATAGGGCTGATCGCAATTAAATTTATCAATGCTAAATTTATTAGTATGTTCTTCTAATAGTTCGTTTGATGTTTTTACAAACGAAAAACCAACTTCAATTGAATCAATTAATCTTTTTTTGATATAATTTTCTGAAGCCAAGTGAACTTCATTAAACGTTTTTAAATAAAGAGTTTCAAATTCCATCTAAATTTAAGTTTATACGGTTAGCGGCTTCAATTTTATTTTTATCTAATACTTTAGTGTAAATCTGTGTTGTTGAAACGTTTTTGTGTCCTAACAATTTCGA
>PKEA01000065.1 GCA_002862805.1 Flavobacteriaceae bacterium
GACTTTACAAACGATAATGATGTTTTAGTGTATACTCAAAACAATCAAATTGAAGTGAATTCATTAAAAGAAAATATTGCAACAGTAAGAGTGTTTGATGTATTAGGTAGAAATATATTTACTACTGAAAATGTAGGAGAAAAAGAATTATCTATCAGTTCTATAAACACAAATAAACAAGCTTTATTTATAAAGGTAACGCTCACAACAGGAGAAGTGATTACTAAAAAGGTAATTTTCTAAAAAATTATATAGTAAATAAAAAGCCCTTAAGTTTTTCTTAAGGGTTTTTTTGTTAAAAAAATACATTTTAAATGTATAAAAAGTGAAATTTTATAAAAACTCATAAACTTATATAGGGAATGTTTATATTTGAAAACCAAATCTATATTTTATGAAAAAAATATTACTAAAAATTAGTACATTTATAGTTCTAATTGCATTAGCAAGTTTTGCTTATTTTTCCTTTAGTTTACAGAAGAAAGAAGAGATTATTACTTCACCTAAATCAAACGATTATAAAAAAACTAGCCCTGTTTCAAATGATGAGGAGGGAGATGTAGTTTTAAATAACAAAGTAAGTGAAGTTGCAATTATTTCAAGTAAAAAGAATTTACCTACAAAAGAAAGTAAAATTGTAACTAATGATTCAATTGAACAACTAAGAGCTAAATATTCAAACTATTTAAGAAACCATCCTTTTGCCAAGACTAAGACTTTGCCAAAAAGCGAAAGAAAAGCAATAGGTTTACCACCTAATGCTTTTTATGAGCAAGAATGGTTGTATACATCAAATCCTGTTTTAGGAAGACCTACTCCAGAGCTTGTGCGTATACTTCAAACGGAATTAGAAGAACAAGAAAGACTAAATAGGGTTCCTGGTGACGGATTAGATAATCAATGGGTTGAAAGAGGTCCAAATAATGTTGGTGGACGAACAAGAGCATTAATGTTTGCTCCTGGAAGTACCACTAAAGTATTTGCTGGTGGTGTCAGCGGAGGATTGTGGATTAATAATGATATAACATCTTCTGCTTCCGTATGGCAGCAAACACAAGGTGTTCCATCAAATATTGCTGTATCGTGTATAACTGTTGATCCGAATAATTCTAATATTATGTATATTGGAACAGGAGAAGTTTATACTTGGGGGGCGGTTAATGGTAATGGTGTTTACAAATCGATTGATGGAGGTTTAAATTGGACCAATATTTTTGGTGCTGCTACAAGCTCAAACGTTAGAGATAACATTACTTATATTCAGGATATCATCGCATGGAATAATCCAAATACAAATCAAACAGAGGTTTTCTTCGGTTCAGACGCAATGGCATATTATGATTCTGTTTCTGGAAATCCAGCTTGGGCTTGGTTGGGCTTGAATACTATTGGCTTATATAGAAGTACAGATGGTATTAATTTTACACGATTAGAAAACACTTCATTAAAAGATTCAAGTAGCAGAAATTACGCTCCAAATACTTTTGATATTGGTGCAGACGGTAAATTATGGATGGGTACCAAAAGAAGTTATACCTATCCTATTACTGGAGGGATGATATTTTCTACTACAAACGGAACCACTTGGAACTTAATTCGTGATTTTGGTACAAATGGTAGAGTTGAAGTGGCTTGTTCAAAGACAAATGCTAATAAAATATACGTTTTACTGCAAAATTATGCAACAGGTTATGCTGAAATAAAAAGAACTACTGATGGTTTTGTGTCTAGTAATATAACAATAACACCTCCTGTAAGTACAGGTAATCAGCCACCTGCAGCTAATGATTTTTGTCGCGGTCAAGCTTTTTATGATTTAATGATAGGGGTAAACCCAACAAATGATGCTGAAATATATGTAGGTGGTATAGAGGTTTTTAAATCTACAAATAGTGGAGGTGCTTGGACACAGTTAAGTGATTGGACTGTTGATCCGGGATCAACAAATGGAAGTTTAGACGGTATGCACTCAGATCAACATTGTATGGCATTTGCTTCAGGTCTAGAATCGAGAGTTGTTTTTGGTAATGATGGAGGTGTTTATTATTCTAATAATTCTGGAGTAACTTTAATTGATAGAAACAATGGTTATAATGTTACTCAGTTTTATAAGGGAGCTATAAGTCAATCAGGGACAGAAAAATTATTAGCTGGAGCTCAAGATAATGGATCTCAGTTAATTGTTAATACGCCAGGAATAGGCTCTTCAACAGAAGTTTTTGGAGGTGATGGTTGTTGGGAGTTTATAGACAAGCAAAATGAGTTTATGGTAACTTCATACGTATATAATTCATATCACTTTGTTCAATACGCAACAAATACTGCAACTACATATATTGCAAACAACACTACAGATGGTGATTTTGTTAATCAATGTGGATTAGATAGTAACGCAAATATTTTATACGCTAACGGTACTAATGGTACAACCTATAGAATTTATAGATATACAATTAACCCTGCAGGGAGTGGTTCAACAACTACAGCTACATTAACGAATTCTTTATTAAATGATATTCCAACTTATTTTGAAGCTTCTCCATATACAAATAACAGAATGTTAGTTGGATTAGCTAATGGAAGGCTGTTGCAGTTGAACAATGCAAATACAACACCAACCTGGACTTCAATTGGTGACGGCTCATGGGTAGGAGCTATTTCTGATATTAGATATGGTGCTTCAAATAATGAAATTTTTGTAACCTTCCATAATTATGGAACAACAAACATTTGGTACACTTCAAATGGAGGGGCTTCTTGGCAAAATAAGGAAGGAGATTTACCTGATTTGCCTGTAAAATGTATTTTACAGAATCCAAATGCAACTAATGAAGTTATAATAGGTACTGAATTAGGTGTTTGGTATACCACTAATTTTAATTCGGCTTCACCAAATTGGAGACGTTCTAATAATGGAATGAAAGATGTAAAAGTACTTTCTTTTGATTACAGGTCTTCAGATAATACAATTTTAGCAGCTACTTATGGTAGAGGATTGTTTACTGGAGATTTCTGGGTTTGTGGTAGTACAACTACAATTTGGAATGGATCTACATGGAGCGCTGGAACACCAACCAAAAGAGTTGCGGCAATTTTTAACGGCAATTATAGTTCAATAGGAGATTTGGAAGCATGTTCGGTAACAGTTAATGGAACTGCACAAGTAATATTTAATACGGGCCACACTTTGAAAGTGGGTGAAGGAGTAACTGTCGCAAGTGGAGCTTTGCTTTCAATTGAAAATAATGCTGCATTAGTTCAATACTCTAGTACAGCAGTAAATAGTGGTAATATAACGGTTAAAAGAAATTCTGAAGCAATGATTCGTCAGGATTATACGGCTTGGTCTTCTCCAGTTTCAGGGCAACAATTACAATCGTTTTCACCAAATACATTATCAAATAGATTTTACCAATATTTATATACGGGTACAACTACACCTACAGCCTATCAATCAGTTACTGCGACTTCTAATTTTACAGTTGGTAAAGGATATATGATTCGTTCGGCAGATAATTCATCATCAACTGTTCCTGCTGTTCATAATGGCGTTTTTACTGGAGTTCCAACCAACGGGAAATTATCTTCTCCAATTGGAATAGGATATAACCTTTTAGGAAACCCTTATCCATCTCCAATTGATGCAAATAGAATTCTAATTACAAATCCAGGATTGAATACTTTGTATTTTTGGACTCATAGAGTAGCAGCGAGTGGTGGTTCTTATCCGGTTAATAATTATGCTTCCTATACTATTTTGGGAGGAGCCGCATCTCAAGGCGGTTCAATAATTCCAAACGGAACTATTCAAACAGGCCAAGGATTCTATATTCAAGCTAGAACGGCTGATAATGTTATTTTTGAAAATGAATTCAGAAGAGATGCGTCAACAAGTACTCAATTCTTTAGAAGCAGTTCAGCTTCTGTAGAAGCAGAAAAACATAGAATTTGGTTAAACTTAAAAGGGACTGATTTAGATTATAACCAAATATTAGTGGGTTATATGAACGGAGCTTCTTCAGGAATTGATCAAATGATTGATGGGGAAGTTTTAGATAAATCTAAGACTATGATTTATAATTTAATCTCAGATAATGAATATGTAATCCAAGGAAGAGCGCTTCCGTTTTCAGATGAGGATGTAGTTCCTTTAGGTTTAAAAGTTATAGAAGCTGGTTCTTATGAAATATCTTTAGAAAATCTTGACGGATTATTTGTTACTCAAGATGTCTTTATCAAAGATAATTTATCGGGAACATTACATGATATTAAAGAAGGAAATTACTCATTCAATTCTCAAGCAGGAACGTTTAATGATAGATTTGAATTGGTATATAAAAATATTGCTCTAAATAACGATAGTTTTGAGAATAATAGTTTTGTAAACACTTTTTCTTCAAACGGAATTTTAAATGTTGTCTCTTCTAAGAACAATCTTAAAACTGTTGAGGTTTATGACATTTTAGGGAAAGTAATTTATTCTAATAAAAATGTAAATGCGTTAGAACATGTAATTTCTTCAATTACTACATCTAATCAGACATTAATTATCAAAATTACTTTAGATAATGGCAAACAAGTTGATAAAAAAGTAATTTTTTAATTCAATTTGTTTTAATAAAAAAGCCCAATCATGTGATTGGGCTTTTTTATTGCTTAAAAAATTAAAACATTTTTGTAATTTTGGAATAAATCATTAAATAACACATGGAAAATATTAAACAATACGTTCAGGAGAACAAACAACGATTTATAGATGAGTTAATAGAATTATTAAAAATTCCTTCTGTGAGTGCTGATAGTGCTTTTTCACATGATGTAATAATGACAGCGGAAGCAGTAAAAGCTAGTTTGGAAAAAGCAGGTTGTGATTTTGTTGAATTATGTGAAACTCCTGGATATCCAATTGTTTATGGAGAAAAAATAATTGATAAAAGTCTGCCAACAGTTTTAGTCTACGGACATTATGATGTACAACCAGCCGACCCAGTTGAACTTTGGACTTCTCCACCTTTTGAACCTGTTATAAAAACAACCGATATTCATCCGGATGGGGCTATTTTTGCCCGTGGAGCGTGTGATGATAAAGGTCAAATGTATATGCACGTGAAAGCTTTTGAATACATGATTACTACAAATACTTTGCCTTGTAATGTAAAATTCATGATTGAAGGTGAAGAAGAAGTAGGGTCTAAAAGTTTAGGTTGGTTTGTAGAACGCAATCAAGAGAAATTAGCAAACGATGTTATTTTGATTTCTGATACTGGAATGATTTCAAATTCACAACCATCAATCACAACAGGTTTACGTGGTTTAAGTTATGTTGAAGTTGAAGTTACTGGACCAAATAGAGATTTACATTCTGGTTTATATGGAGGAGCAGTAGCAAACCCAATTAATATTTTAACCAAAATGATTGCTTCATTACATGATGAAAATAATCATATAACAATACCTGGTTTTTATGATAATGTTGAAGAATTATCATTAGAAGAAAGAGCTGAAATGGCTAAAGCACCATTTTCATTAGAAAAATATAAACAATCTATCGATATTGGAGATGTTCATGGAGAAGAAGGTTATACTACAAATGAAAGAAACTCTATTCGTCCAACATTAGACGTTAATGGAATTTGGGGTGGATATACTGGTGAAGGAGCAAAAACTGTTATTGCGAGTAAAGCATTTGCTAAAATTTCAATGCGTTTAGTTCCAAATCAAGATTGGGAAGAAATTACAGAATTGTTTAAAAAACATTTTGAAAGTATAGCGCCAGCCTCTGTAAAAGTTGTTGTAAAACCACATCATGGAGGTCAAGGATATGTTACGCCAATTGATAGTGTTGGTTATAGAGCAGCTAACAAAGCATATACAGAAACGTTTGGTGTTCCTGCAATTCCAGTTCGTTCTGGCGGAAGTATTCCTATTGTGGCTTTATTTGAAAAGGAATTAAAGAGTAAAACGATATTAATGGGCTTTGGGCTAGATAGTGATGCAATTCATTCTCCAAACGAGCATTTTGGGGTTTTTAACTACTTAAAAGGAATTGAGACTATTCCATTATTTTATAAGTATTTTACAGAAATGAATAAGTAATAAAAAAACGCCTTGAATTTCAAGGCGTTTTTTATTCTATTTATTATAATTTACCCGATGCTTTCAGGTTTTTTTCAATTTTATGCCCAGGTCTAGACCATTTTGGTTTTTCACCTAACGATTGAAACTCAGAGTTTTCTGCTTCAACTGTTTGGGGTTGTACTTTCTTTGTAAAAGGTTTTTGCGGATTTAATCCTAATAATTCAAACATTTTCATGTCTTCATTTACATCAGGGTTTGGAGTAGTCAATAATTTGTCTCCAGCAAAAATAGAATTGGCACCTGCAAAGAAGCACATTGCTTGACCTTCTCTACTCATTTGAGTTCTTCCGGCAGATAAACGTACTTGTGTTTCGGGCATTACAATTCTTGTTGTAGCAACCATTCTTACCATTTCCCATATAGAAACTGGTTTTTGATCTTCAAGTGGAGTTCCTTCAACTGCAACAAGAGCATTAATAGGAGTAGATTCTGGTTGAGGATTTAATGTTGATAAAGCAACTAACATTCCTGCTCTGTCTTCGATGTTTTCTCCCATTCCAATAATTCCACCACTACAAACCGTTACATTCGTTTTACGAACGTTATCGATTGTGTCTAATCTATCTTGATAACCTCTTGTGGAAATTACTTCTTTATAATATTCTTCAGATGAATCTAAATTATGATTGTATGCATATAAACCCGCTTCGGCTAAACGTTGTGCTTGATTTTCGGTAATCATACCTAAAGTACAGCAAACTTCCATGTCAAGTTTATTAATGGTACGAACCATTTCTAAAACATCATCAAATTCTTTTCCGTCTTTTACATTTCTCCATGCAGCTCCCATGCAAACGCGTGAACTACCAGCTTCTCTAGCTCGTAATGCTTGTGCTTTTACTTGAGAAACCGACATTAAATCATTTCCTTCAACATTAGTGTGGTAACGTGCAGCTTGCGGGCAATAACCACAATCTTCAGAACAACCACCTGTTTTAATAGATAATAAAGTTGATACTTGAACAACATTTGGGTCATGATGTTCTCTGTGAATTGATGCTGCTTCATATAATAAATCCATTAAGGGTTTGTTATAAATAGCAATTATTTCTTCTTTTGTCCAATTATGTCTAGGTGAAATCATACTTTTTTGTTTATGTTCCAAAAGTAACAAATAACTTTAGAAGAATAAAAAAATCAATTGTTAATTAGCCATTTGTTATGAAAAAAATAATCCCATTTGGCTTTTGCAAAATCAGTTTTTGGATCAATTAAAGTTTTTAAAGGTTTTCTGTTTATAGAGTTTTTACAATCTATAAATATGGAAATGTCTTTATTGGCGTACTCTTTTTTAATTTTTTGACAATATTGCCAAATAAAATCGGGTTTTGTTGCAAGTTGTCTTGCTTGTTTGCTAGATAGATTTTTGTGATAATCGTAAACAGTTGTGGTATTTGTTTTGTTATCTTTAATTTTAATTACAATATAGCCCGACCGTTCTCTAAGCATCATGCGCCAACTTAGTCTATGACCTTCTTCTGTCCAAAAAACATCTCCTTCAATAAAATGATGTCTTAGGGGGAGTGCTATTTGTATAATAATATAAGGTATAAATAGATATTTAAAAACTTTCGAAGTAGAAAAGTCTAATTTTTCATGATTAGAAATAGGTTTGTCTTTTAAAAATATTTTCCTAATGGTTTCTGGTTCATAGAAAAATAAAATAAAAGTTAAAGCAAAAAAAGGAAATATCCCTATTTGTAAAACAATAGCATTGAAAGTATGAAATATAACAGAGCAAATTAAGGCTATTGTTCGTGTTTTTTTAAAAAGGAAAAGAGGTACAATTAATAAGTCAAATACTATTCCTGTATAGGCAATGAACATGTAAAACCATTTTTGCGAAAATAATTCTAAGAAAAAAGGTCTGGTTGTAGTTCCTTGTAATAAGTTTCTTGTAAAAGTTCCGTCAAGCCAATCAGGGTATATTTTAGCAATTGAAGCGTAGAAATATACAATTAGTATTTGAATGATAAACAATAAAGAAACCCACTTAGGCATTGTTTGTTTGTCCTCTATAAAACCAAATTTTACATCCAATGATTTATATTTATTTGCAGGTAAAAAAATCATACAAAAACTAATCAATAGTAAAAGATAATAATGATTATTGTAGGATGATTTTTGCATAAAATATACGCCAGCCCATAAAAATGTATAGGTAATTATTGAATAGGTATATTTTAGGCCTAACATTATGAAAATTCCCAAAATTCCCATGAGTACAAAATAACCATACATTAAATTGTTTGGTAGAGGTTGTAGCCATTCTAAACCAATAAATGAAAATGTAAATTGAGGCTCAATAAGTACTTTTTTAACCCAACCAGTCATTATTGCTCCAAAACTTTCGCATGCAATTAGAAACCCAAAAAATATTCTAAAAACGATTAAAGGAGAATTGTCTATTGATTTAAAAAAGAAGTTCTTCATAAATTGTTTTTTATAAATATTCTAGAAGTTAATTCGTCTTTTTGGAGTTGGACTTTTAATTCATCAAGTGAATTGTATTTTTTCTCATCTCTAATTCTTGAGTGTATTTGAACAGTAATGTCTTGGTTATAAATATCGGCATTGAAATCAAAAAAGTGAACTTCAATTTTCTGTTCTAAGCCATCAACAGTTGGATTTGTTCCAATGTTCATCATTCCAAAATAGGTTGTGTTATTAATTTCACTAGAAACAATGTAAACTCCATTTTTCGGAATTAATTTA
>PKEA01000090.1 GCA_002862805.1 Flavobacteriaceae bacterium
ATCGGTTAAGCCAAATGCCCTAAAATAGTGCTTACCTGAAAACATAGTTTAATATTGAAAATAATTCTTAAATTGCACTCTAATAGAGACGAGGCGGGCACTTGTGCTTAGCCGAGGAACGTTAGTGTCAATAGTTTTACGATCTAAATAAAAAAAACGAAATTTTAAAAAATGATTGAACATATTGATTATTTAATAGACTTAGTTGGTGGAAAAAGTAATGCTTTAACAATTTTAGCTTTGTTTATTGGAATAATTATATCACTGTTTCTTTACTTTAAAACTTTCTATAGGCTAGTTTATTCAACTGAAAGAATATGTGAAAACATAAAAGAGCTTGGTGATTGGAGGAATGAACAAGATGAATATATCACAAGAGTTTTGTTTTATAATAATGGTAGAAAAACTTTAACTAAAACAGAGATAAAAAATTTGGTTATAAATTCTAGTAAAGAAATCTTAACTGTTAGACTTTTAGAAGAATTAAAGACTGTAAAACTTCACCAAAAAAAAAATAAGATAAATATTGACATTGAATATTTAGATTCTTCAAAGTATTTTACTCTAGAAATTAAGCACAAAGGATATCTTAGTGTTGAAGGAAGAATATCTGAAACTGGACAAATTCTTCACACTGAACCTAGATATTGGCTAATTATAAACATTGTCTTTATAAGTTATTTAGTCTTTTCATTATTCAATATTATGTTTCACTTAAAAGATGAAGATTTTTTCCGAATGGGAAATGGAATAAATATTCTACTCATTTTATTTGTGTACATAACTATAAGAACTGTACATTCTTTTTTATTTATTCCTGATTCAGTTACTGCAAAATATTTACATCCGAAAGACAAATGGAATAAAGAGTTTAGTAATAAATTTTAGAGCTAATCAAATTACTACTGCCACTAACAGCAGTTAAAAGTAATGGCTTGGGCAAGGGCATACTTCCGAATTTTCTCCGAAAATTCAAAAGTTTGCGTTATATTTGTGTTGGCTTGGTTTTGGCTCGTCGCCACTTCTTTTAGCTGCAAAACGTTAGTAGAAAGCTTGGGATAACAAAGAAGAATCATTTAAAAACAAAAATTATGTTTGAATTAATTTGGGGAATATTTAATGGATTTTTACTTATTTATTTTATTGTAATATGCTTTAAATCAGTAAAAATAATTAAAGAAAAGATAGGAGTTTTTGCATCCCTGATTTTTGTTATAGGCTTATTATCATTTATGTCAAAACCAAATGAAAAAAATTTAGCCGATAAAAATATTGATTTTCTTAACCAATCAAATCCTAAAAAAGCATTTGATGGAAATTCGTTTTTTAAAGAAATCAAATTAGAAAATAATTTAGCTTCAGATATTGGACTATCAATTCTTGTAGGTGAAAAAGAAAATGAATATGTAATTCTGAATGCAAATTGTAGTAGAGCTGGATTCATAAGTGGAACAAATTGGAATGTTGAGAATATTGATATCGATAAAGAGAAAGACAAAAACTATTGTAATTACATCGTGAATGGAATTATGGAATGGAAAATACTCGGAATTACAATTTATTCAGAGCATAAACTATTTAATGGAAAAGCAATTTTAAAAAAATAAAGCCTTCTACTAACAACGGTTTTGTTCAATGGCTTGGGCTTGGTTTTTCCTTCGGAAAAACCTCTATGATTCGTAATTTTATTTTATATTTGCTTTGGTCACTGTCTAACCAAAGCCACTGAAACAAAGCCGCAGAACGTTGTGTGTAATTAGAAAATGAAACTATGGACCTATTAAAAATAGCAATCGAATGGGCAAAAGCCGAAGTATTCTCAACACGTTTCTTTATTTTCTTTGCGATTGGATTTTTAATCGCAAGTGTTGGATTTAGGCAATTAGGAAAAACAGATTTAGCAAAGGCTTATATTATCCCAACGTTAGTAGCAGGTATATTACTGCTAATAATTGGCATTGGAACTAACTATGCCAATATCCAAAGAGTTAAACAATTTGAAAAAGATTTTAACACCAATAAAATTGCCTTTTATAAGTCCGAAATTGAACGTTCTG
Organism: Flavobacteriaceae bacterium; assembly: GCA_002862805.1. GTDB lineage: Bacteria > Bacteroidota > Bacteroidia > Flavobacteriales > Flavobacteriaceae > Flavobacterium. The sequence continues at coordinate 2,058 of PKEA01000090.1, forward strand.
AAAGCACTATAAAGCAATTTACATTTGTATTTAAATTAGTTCCAATATTAATTATAGTAGTAGCATTATTAATTCTATTTATTAATACACCAACTTGGAGAGCAATTAGTGTTACAACCATTTCAATGTTAATTGTCATTTTATTAATTGACGGAAATGCACACTCAAGAATTGAGAACTACCACAAAGAATTGAAATTGTTGGATTTAAAAAATGAAATAAAAAAATAACTACACACAACAACGTGTATAATTAATTGCTTTGGTCGTTGTTTATTTGGAAAATTCCTTCGGAATTTTCTCGCGTTCGTTTTTGTTTACTAAATTAGTTGCTCAAACACGCAACTAACCATACACAAAACCGTTAGCAGTAATTATTCAGAAACTAACGTAATGTTTTCGCATCTTTTCCACGAAATATCATCTTCACTTTCTGCACCGCTAATCATTTCGTAAATTCCAACCAATCTCTCTTCAAAATCAACGGTTGCAATTCCGTATTCTTCACCTTGAAATATACATTTCATATTTCCAGTCCATCCTGTTTTGTCAAATTGTTCAAATGTCATAATTTTAGTATTATAACTACTGCTAACAACGGTTATACAATAGTTGGGTTATAGGTTTAATTTAAAGTCTGTTTTGTACGTTTAAAATCTGTAATCAATCCAAAGTTAAGGAGTACCAACCCCAACCATCGTATAACCGTCGACCGTTAGCAAACATATTACCTAAAATGACGAAAATTCAACTAACAACAATAACTATACTTATGTTTTTCAATTTATTTGGACAATCAAGCGGTGACAGTTTTCAGAACAAAAAAGAAAAGTTTTCTAAAACAATAATAAAAGAAAATTGGGAAGAACCTGATAAGATTTTAAAATTGATTGAACCTGCAATTTATTTAGAAGAAGGTAAAATTGAGAAGATTGGTTGTTCAAAATTGGGAGGACAACCAGATTTGCCAAAATCAATTCAATGGCCAAAATTTGATAACAAATCAATGGTTTTTTATGGGCAAATTAATTTTGAAGAAATTTCTAAAATTTATCCTGAAAGTGAACTGCCAAAAAATGGAATTTTGTACTTTTTTAGTTATTTTAATGATCCAGAAAATGAATTTGGAGCTGAATATGAATTTATTAAATCAAAATCAGAATATTCAGTAATCTATTATGAAAATGTAAATAATGATTTATTGAAAACAGAATTCCCAAAAGATTTAATAAATGATTATCGTTTTAAAGTAATGCCTTTGAAATTTGAACTTGAGTTTCAAATTCCACCAACAATTGAAACATCAAAAGTTGAATTATCAAAATTATCTAAAAAAGACATTGAAAAATATAATACTTACATAGACACAAATGAAAATTATGAAATTGAGACAATCCTTGGAACTCCTTACCCAATTCAGTACGGAGCAGATTATGATTGGGCATATTCATACTTAGGCATTAAAGATTATAATCAACCAGGAATTCAAGAAGAAATAAAAAAAGTAAAACCATACTTTATTAATTTGCTTTCGTTCTCAATGGAAAGTAAATTTGAAGCAATCGGAATATCATTTTGTTATTTTGGAATTCATATTGATGATTTGAAAAACAAAAAATTTGAAAATACAATCTTTATTATGCAAGACACATAAAAATACGTTTGCTAACAGCAGTTAAAAGAAATGGCTAAGGCAAGGGCATACTTCCGAATTTTCTCCGAAAATTCAAAAGTTTGCGTTATATTTGTTTTGGCTTGGTTTTGGCTCGTCGCCACTTCTTTTAGCTGCAACACGTTATGCCTAATTTTAACCGAAGCGATAAAAACAGACAATTAATGAATAAATTTTCAATTTCATTTTTATTAATTTTTATTATTAATATCTCGAATGGACAAGAATGCCAAATTCCAATTTTATTGGACAAAGAAATTTTTGAAGCTTCTAACAATGAAAAATTTGCAGAAGAAGATTTTTATAGAATTAACAGTTTGCTTTTTGAATATGAAGCAAAGGACAGTTTGAAAAATTTGAATAAATGCTCTTCATATTTTAAAAACATTGAAAAACTATTTAATTCTGAAACTACTGATAAGCGTGTTTTAGCGTATAGATTGATTGGAGTTGCAAATGACAGTACTTTTAACAACGAACTAATCAACAGAATTAACTCAAATGAAAGTTCACTTTTAAAAACTTGGAGCACAACTGCATTAATGGCAAATAATTGCGGAAAAGCATCTGATGATTTATTTGTTTTATTCTCATCATTTCCAAAAGGATTGCCTGTTGATATTTTGATAAATATGTATATTAAATATGATACAAATGCTGTCAAAAAAACTTGTTGGAAATTTATAGATTCAGAAAATAAAAACCAACAAATTTTGGCTATACAATGTTTAGCAAACTTTGAAAAAGACGAAAAATTGCAAACTAAACTAATTGAGTTTTTAAACTCTTGGGATAATAATTCTAAAGGTTGGGTAATTTCGTCAATTTCTATGCAGAAAATGGAAAATCTAAGACCTATTTTAGAAAAGTATAGTGAAGTAGAAGATCTAAAAGACATTATCATAAGAGCATTAGAAAATAGTCCAACGAAAACAGACAATAAGTTTGCGAAACAACTCGAAAAGAAGAAAAACTAGGCATAACAGCAGTTACAAGAAATTGCTTGGCTTGGAATTTATCAGAATTGGTAATTATTGAATCAGAGTTTTGTTTATATTTGTAATTGGCAGTGAATGAAGTACGCAACTTCTTGTAGCTGCCAAACGTTGTGTGCTATAATTTGACGAAAAATATCCAAAACAAAATTCCCCAAAAAACTTCTAATAATATTTGCTAAATGTTAACTTTTAAGATAACTTTGCAAAATGAATAGAGAAATAATTTTTCACGAAAATCACTTTATTGAATTTTACCAAGTCCAAAATGACAAGGTTAAAGAAAAGATTAAATATGTTCTTGAACTTATTAAACAGGTTGAAAAAGTGCCTGAAAAGTTTCTTAAACATTTAACCAATACAAATGGTTTATATGAAATCAGAATAGAATATCAATCAAATATTTATCGCATATTTTGTTGCTTTGATAAAGGAAAGTTAGTTGTGCTATTTAATGCTTTTCAAAAGAAAACTCAAAAAACACCGAAAAAGGAAATTGAAAAAGCACTGAAATTAATGGATGAATATTTTAATTTAAACAAGTAAAATGGAAAAGTATAAAAACATAAAAAACTTTGAGCAACTTATAGAAGTTGAACACGGAAAAATTGGAACTGAAAGCAGAAACTCTTATGAAGAGAAATCTCAAATGTTTATTATTAGCGTAATGCTTAAGGAAGCAAGAAAAGAAGCTAATATTACACAAGAACAGCTTGCTGAAAAAACTGGAACAAAGAAAAGCTACATTTCGAGAATCGAAAATGGAAAAGGTAACATTCAGCTTTCTACTTTGATCAGAATCTTTGAAATTGGGCTGAATAAAAGAATTGGGCTTACTTTCTTATAAGTTATTACAGCACACAACAGCGGTTAGCAAAAACCACAAACGCTTGGTCAACTTTTGGAAAATCCTGTCGGATTTTCCATTTTTTGTTTTATATTTGTTATGGTTAGTCTTAAATCTTTGTGGCTTTCGCTAGCCGCAAAACGTTGTGTGTAATGTGAAAAAAAAATCACGAAAAAAATATAAACAAAGCAACCTTTTATTAAAAAATACATCTTTAAAAGAAAACATAACTTATGAAAGCAAAATTTAAAATATTAATTCTATTATTAATAAGTATATTAATTTATAGTTGTAATGATTCAGATGATTTAATGAAAAATCAAACAAGTTGTTTGCCTACAAATTTACAAAATGGAGTTATTGCTTTTTATCCTTTCAGTAATGGCTCAATAAATGATTTTTCCGGAAACAATTATAATTTAACAAATACAACTTCTGCATCAGCTGGAATTGATAGAGCTGGAAATTCAAACTGTGCATTTAGTTTTACACAAGCAAATGGAGATTTTATAAAATATGTAAATCCAACATTTGTGGATGATTTCCAAACATTGCCTTTTTCAATCTCATTATGGTACAAAAATGAGAATAATCCTATTTCAGATTATGAACTATTAATAGGTAGAGACACTGGTCTTCACTGTCCTGACACACACGGTCAATGGTCAGTTGGTTTATATGATTTAAGACAACCTGTATTTGGTATTAATGAAAATTCTCTATGGTATTCGATTCCTACTATAACAACTGATTGGAAGCATCTTGTAGTTACATGTGTTGGAAATGATTTAAAACTTTATATAAATGGCGTTTTAACAACTGCTACGTATGGTTCAGGTTGTAGTTCAAATATCCCTACACTAAACATCGGTGATTTATACATAGGAAAAGATTTTACTGGACTTTTAGATGATATAATAATCTATAATAGGGTTTTACCACAATCGGAAGTAACAGAATTAAATAATTTAGCAGTTTGTTGTCAATAGTTATTAATAAACACTACACACAACCGCAGTTAAAAGTAATGGCTTAGGCAAGGGCATACTTCCGAATTTTGCTTCACCAGTTCGTACAAAGTGCTCGAGTTTTCGAAAATTCAAAAGTTTGTTTTATATTTGGCTTAACTTTGTATTATCTCGTCTCAAATAAATTATCGGTAAAACATTAAAAAATAATATTAACTATAAATAAATAAAGCCATGAATACATTAAAAAAATCACTTTTATTTATTACCCTTTTTTCATTATTCTTTTCTTGTGACAATAATGATAATTCAGTTTCAAGAAGTACAAATGAAATTGAAATAACAATAGATAATGGGACGCCTATAAGTTATTCTACAAATATTACAGCTAAAGATTATCAATTAGCACCAACCTCAGGCTTTAATTGTTTGTTCAAAATAAACTCAAACAATTCTAATACTGATACTTTTGAATTAATTGTTGGTCAAACTGTAGATGTTTGCCCATTTACTATGACTACTCCTACTAACATTACACTAACAGGATCTGAAATAAGCGTTTTAAATATACAAGGAATTGATATTGATTATTCTAATAGTGGAAATTCAATTGTATTTAATTATCAACTTTTGGGTAATAATGTAGGCGATGATATTAAAATAACATTTGCAGGAACTTATTTTGATAATAGCAATATATCACATACAATTAGTGGTGACATTGACATTGATAGACAATAAATTTAACATACTATTGCCAACTATGGTGATAATTAATTACTTTTTTATCGAATACTACTCAAAATCTTCTGAGATTTTCAGTTTGATGAGTACTCAACCTTGCAACTTCTCATAGTCAATACTACTTATGTTCAAAAGATGAAATTATGAGAAATGATATGCCTAAAGAAACAACAATCCAAGAAATATTAAAAACTACTAGTCACAGACCTTGGAAAATGCCAACCGAAAATTGGAAATTTTATCAAGAATGGAATAATGCTATTTTTCTTCATTGGCAAGTTGAATTAACCGAATTGGAGAAATTTGTGCCAAAAGAACTAGAAATAGACTTGTACGAAGGTAATCCTTGGGTTTCTATTGTTGCGTTTACAATGGAAAAAATAAGACCGAGAAAGCTACCCTATTTCCCTCCAATTTCAAATTTTGATGAAATTAATATCCGAACTTATGTAAAGTCAAAAAATAAAACTGGTGTTTATTTTTTGAGTATTGAAGGCGGAAAAAAATTGTCATGCAAAATTGCAAAAAGAATATCTGAACTTCCATATAGATTTTCAGAAATTAAAAGAAGGGAAAACCAATATAAATCCAATAATTTTGAATTTAAGGACAACTTAAACATTGAGTTTACAATTGGAAATAATATGGTAGAAAAAACAGAATTGGAAAAATGGTTAACTGAAAGATATGCTCTTTTTCAAGATACCAAAACATCAATAAATGAATTTGAAATTCATCATTTGGAATGGCCCATTAATAGACTTGAACTAAAAAAATTAGAATATAATTACCCAAGATTTTACAAACTAATAAAAGACAAACCTAACCTAGTTCAATACTCAAAAGGTGTAAAAGTTATTGCTTGGGGAAAGAATAAAAAAGTAAAAATGGGTTACAATAACCATTTCTAAGAATTAACTGTAAAACCACAAAATACCTAATACAAAAAAACAAACAATATTGCATTCATCTTAATTGTCCTCACGTATAACCTATAATTTTATGATAAACAAACTTAAAGTATTAATATTCAATAGCTTAATACTATTTGTTTCTTGTAAACAATTGAATAAAGATAAAACAGAATATAATCAAAATAGTATATCAGTTAAAATTTAGAAGAATTACAAAAAAATAATTTTACCGTTTCTGACATAACAAATGAAAATTGTAATTGTGCAGAAAATGATTTTGCTGGTACAAAAACGGATACCATTTATAAATTATCAAACGGAAAAAAAATTGCTTTATGTGGTTATCGAAATATTGAAAATAAACCCATAAATTTTTCAGAATTTGTGCTTTCTGTTTGTAATGAAAAAAAAATAATTGATTT
>PKEA01000081.1 GCA_002862805.1 Flavobacteriaceae bacterium
GGAGCCCCAAAGGCAAAAGTAAAATCGAGAATTATTTTAACCCCTCAACATGCTAAAAGATTATTAAAAGCATTAGCTGAAAATATTCAACGATTTGAAGCTGCTCATGGAGAAATTAAAGAAGGTGATCAACCTCACATGCCACTTAATTTTGGACCTACAGGTCAAGCTTAATAAAATAAAGTCTCGCACAATTAGCGGGACTTTTTTATTTTTGTATAAATTCTACAATATGGAAGCAGTTTTAGCAAATTCATCACACCTTAGTATTATTAAAGATTTGGCATATGCTATTTGGCCATCTGCTTATGGAGAAATTCTTTCGCCTGAGCAATTGACTTATATGTTGAGCATGTTTTACTCTGAAACCGCTTTAAAACAGCAAATGGAGGAAAAGAAACATGTTTTTTACTTAGTAAAGAATGATGCTGAAAAATTTGTAGGTTTTGTAGCTTATGAAATAAATTGTGAACCTCACAAAACAAAAATTCATAAAATATACGTGTTGCCCGAAACACAAGGAACAGGAGTTGGAAAATTATTTTTCAACTTAGTAGTAGAAAAAGCAAAAGAAAATAACCAAATAGCCGTTTTCTTAAATGTAAACAAGTACAATAACGCCAAACAATTTTATGAAAAATTAGGCTTTACAATTACAAAAGAAGAAGTAATTGATATTGGAAATAATTACATTATGGATGATTATGTAATGGAAGTTGAAATTTAACGATTTCTATTCCCGTAATTTCTACTTCCTGTAAATTTGGCTTTGTTACTTGGTAAACTTGCTTCTTCGGTTTTACTAGAATCAGAAATTAAAGAATTTAACTCTTCTAATTCACTTGGTGTTAGATTTCTATATTTTCCAACAGGTAAATCTAACTTAATATTTATAATACGCGTTCTTTTTAAGGCAACAACATCATAATCTAAATATTCGCACATTCTACGAATTTGACGGTTTAAACCTTGTGTTAAAACAATTCTAAATACATTATTGCTAATGCGTTCTACTTTACATTTACGCGTAATGGTATCTAAAATAGGAATTCCATTTGCCATTTGATCAATAAAACGGTCGGTAATAGTTCTGTTTACGGTTACGATGTATTCTTTTTCGTGATTGTTTCTTGCGCGAAGAATTTTGTTTACAATATCTCCGTCATTAGTCATGAAAATTAATCCTTCACTTCCTTTGTCTAAACGACCAATAGGGAAAATACGTTCAGGGTAATTAATTGCTTCAATAATATTATCGCGAACATCTAAGTTGGTAGTGCATTCAATTCCTTCAGGTTTGTTGTATGCTAAATAAATATGTTCGTCTTTTTTCTCTTTTATCAATTCGCCATTAACACGTACTTCATCAGTCGGGCTAATTTTTGTGCCCATTTCTGGCACAACTCCGTTTATGGTTACTCTTCCTTGGTCGATAAGTCTATCAGCCTCACGACGTGAGCAATAACCACTTTCTGATAAAAATTTATTGATGCGAACTAAATTGTTTTCCATAATGCAAAGATAATCTTTTTAGTGAATGTATAGTAGTAATTAGTTACTAGTGATTAGTAAATAGCAGCTTGAGATTTAGAAAAAAAATGAAGCATAAAAAATCCCGCTATTGCGGGATTTTTTATTTTATATAAAATTGGAATTACATTTTAGCAAAAAGTTTTTCCATTTTTTCTCTTTCTTCCTCAGCAAGAACGTTGTCTACTAAAATACGTCCACTGTGCTCATCAGTTAATACTTTCTTACGACCAGCAATTTCCATTTGAGTTTGAGGTGGAATAGTAAAGAATGAACCTGCAGAAGCTCCTCTTTCGATAGATACAACAGCTAAACCGTTTCTTACGCTTCCTCTAATTCTTTTGTATGCTGCTAATAAACGTTCTTCAATTTTTCCTTGATATTCTTCTGATTTCTTGTTTAAGAAATCTTCTTCTTTTTCAGTTTCAGCCATAATGTCGCTTAATTCAGCTTTTTTATGTTTTAAATGCTGTTGTTTAGATTCAAGTTTCTCTTTAGATTGATTTAAAACTTCTTTTTTATGTTCGATAGAAGCTTTCATTTCTTTAATGTGCTTTTCAGCTAATTGAATTTCTAACTCTTGGAATTCAACTTCTTTTGTTAAAGAGTTAAATTCTCTGTTGTTACGAACATTTTTTTGTTGTTCTAAATATTTTTTGATAGCAGCTTTATGCTCATCAATCGCATTTTTCTTTTCCTTAATTTGAGTATCTATAATATCTAAATCTCCTTTAAGTTTGTCTAAACGGATAGTTAAGCCAGCTACTTCATCTTCTAAATCATCTACTTCTAAAGGTAATTCACCTCTTACATTACGAATTTCATCAATTTTAGAATCGATTAATTGTAATGAATAAAGTGCTCTTAACTTATCTTCTACGCTTAGTTCTTTTGTCTTTGCCATATTAAAAATATTGAACAGGATTAGTGTTTTCTTCTGATAAAATGATTGCAAAATTAGTGATTTTTTCTTTAAGATAATCTAAAATATAATTTTTTGTATATCTTTCACTTTCAAAATGACCAATATCTGCTAAAAGTAGTTGATTTTCAGCTTCATAGAATTGGTGGTATTTTAAATCTGCAGTTAAATAAGCATCAGCTCCAGCTTGTATTGCGTTTTTAATGGCGTAGCTGCCCGAACCGCCTAAAACGGCTATTTTTTTGATTTTTTTATCTAATAAGGCACTATGTCTTATTCCTCCACATTGCATTTTAGTTTTTACTAACGATAAGAATTCATTTTCTGATAATGCATTTTCAAGTTCGCCTATCATGCCTAATCCAATATTTTGATGCTTGTTTTTGGTTTCATAAATTTCATAAGCAACTTCTTCATATTCGTGATTAGTAAATAATGCTTTTAAGATTTTGTTTTCTAAATATTTTTCAAAAATAACTTCTATTTTAATCTCTTTTGCTTGAACAAATTCAAATCTTGAGCCTATTACAGGATTACTGTCTTCGCCTCCAGAATAGGTTCCAATTCCTTCTGAATTAAAACTGCAGTTTTCATAATTACCAACTTGTCCTGCTCCAGCATCAAAAAGAGCATTTCTTAAATGAGTTTCGTTTTCTGGAATGGTGTAAGTAACTAGTTTTCGAATAAAGTTTTCTTTTGGAATTAAAGTTTTCGTATTTATTAAGCCAAGTGCATCACAAAATATCTTGTTTACTCCGTTTTTATGGTTGTCTAAAGCAGTATGAAGTGCATAAATTGCAATGTCATTTTTAATAGCTTTGATAATAGCTCTTTCAACATAATTTTTTCCGGTAATTTTCTTTAACCCCGAAAATAAAATAGGGTGGAAGCAAACTACTAAATTGCAATTTTTAGCTATAGCTTCGTCAATTACATTTTCTAAAGCATCATGACAAACAAGAATTCCGTTAATATCTGCGTTACTGTTACCTACTAATAAGCCTACATTGTCAAAGTCTTCGGCATAAGCAAGCGGAGCAAGTTCTTCTAAAACGGAAATGATTTCTTGTAATTTCATATCGAATTGATTTAACCCAAAAGGTTTTATTTTATTCAAAGATAAAAAATCGCTACTTTCGTACTATGAATTTCTTAAGAAAAATACTTTTTCCGGTTGCTTTTGTATATTGGATAGTTACTTGGATGCGTAATTATTTTTATGATAAGCAAATTTTTAAAAGTAAATCGTTTGATTTGCCAATAATTGCTGTAGGTAATTTAAGTGTTGGTGGAACAGGAAAAACGCCTCAAATTGAGTATTTAATTCGTTTATTACAAGATAATTTTAAAGTAGCGACTTTAAGTCGTGGTTATAAAAGAGAAACGAATGGGTTTGTTTTAGCAAATAATTCTACAACGGTTAAAGAAATAGGAGATGAGCCTTTTCAGTTTTTTACTAAATTTCCAAAAATAAAAGTGGCTGTTGATGCAAACAGAATTAATGGAATTACACAGCTTTTAAAATTAGAAAATAAACCAGAAATAATTTTGCTAGATGATGCTTTTCAACACCGAAAAGTAAAAGCAGGCTTTTATATTTTACTCACGACTTATTCAGAATTATTTTGCGACGACTTTATTTTACCTTTTGGAAATCTTCGAGAACCAAGTTCGGGTAAAAAAAGAGCAAATATGATAATTGTCACTAAATGTCCTTCAGATATTTCAGAACTTGCAATGAGTGAAGTTAAGAAGAAGTTAGATGTTGATGTTCCTGTTTTTTTTAGTAAAATTGTGTATGATGAATTAGTTTATTCAGAAGTTAGACCAATTAAGACTGCTGAGATAAAGCTAACTGAGAAAACAATTATTACAGGTATTGCAAAACCATTTCCTTTTATAAGTCATTTAAAAAAAGAGAATGATTTGGTTTTAGAATTTTCAGATCATCATAATTTCACTAAAAAAGAAATTGATAATATTAAAGAATTAGCAAAAAACAAAACCATCATAACAACAGAGAAAGACTTTATGCGTTTAAAGGGAAGTTTGTCTAAAGAGCAACTTTTCTATTTGCCTATTAAAAGTGCATTTCTTAAAGAGGCTGATGTTTTAGATAAAATTATTTTAGATTATGTGGGAAAAAGTAGCAGAAACAGTTGAATTTATTCAAAAAACAGTTAATTACACACCAGATTATGGCGTAATTTTAGGTTCTGGATTAGGCGGATTTGTAAATGATATAGAAGTCGAATATAAATTAGCTTATAAAGACATTCCAAATTTTCCCATTTCTACAGTCGAAGGTCACGAAGGAGCTTTACTTTTTGGATCAATTGGAAATAAAAAAGTGATGGCTATGCAAGGACGTTTTCATTATTATGAAGGTTATGATATGAAGCAAGTTACTTTTCCGGTAAGAGTTATGAAACAATTAGGGATTAATAAATTGGTTGTTTCAAATGCTTCAGGTGGCGTAAATCCTTCTTTTAAAGTTGGCGATGTCATGTTAATAACTGATCACGTAAATATGATGCCAGAACATCCACTAAGAGGAAGTAATGATGTTCGTTTTGGGCCTCGTTTTGTGAATATGAGTGAGCCTTATTCTAAAAGCATGAATGCTAAGGTTAGAGCAATTGCTAAAGAAAATAAAATTGACCTTAAGGAAGGTGTTTATTTGGCTTTACAAGGGCCAACTTTTGAAACTTTAGCCGAATATAGAATGGTTAAAGCTGTTGGTGCTGATTGTGTAGGAATGTCTACTGTTCCAGAAGTAATTGTTGCAAAACACATGAACATGGATTGTATTGGTGTTTCTATTATTACAGATATGGGAGATGAAGAAAATATTGAAGAAGTAAATCATCAAGAAGTTTTAGAAGCTGCAAAAAAAGCGGAACCAATAGTAAGAAAACTAATTAAAGAATTTATTCTTACTTATTAGTTAAATACTGAATTACAATTTCATAGAATTTCTCTGGTAAGAATGGTTTTGTTATTACATCATTCATGCCAAAAGAAAGTAACATTTCTCTGTTTTCGTTTAACGAAATTGCTGTTAAAGCAATAATGGGTATTGTTGAATTAAACTTTCTAATTTCGGCAGTTGCTTCAGTACCGTTTATTCCGGGTAAATGTACATCCATTAAAATTAAATCATATGAATTAGTTTTCATATGTTCTATAGCATCTTCTCCATTATCTATAATTACACAAGCAATGTTTTTACGGTCTAACATTTTTTGTGTAATCATTTGATTGATTTTATTGTCTTCTACTAATAATATTTTTTTGTTTGAAGTATCAATTTCTAGTACTGGTTCAGAGTTATCGGTGTTAGTAATTGTATTTGATTTTTTAAAATTAATAGAGAAACTAAATGTGCTTCCAGATTTTCCATCACTTGATAATGTAATTTGAGAACCCATTATTTCTAAAATTTTCTTTACAATAGATAACCCAAGTCCTGTTCCTCCAAAAGTCCTATTTATTTCTACAGAACCTTGACTGAAACTATCAAAAATAGAATCTTGTTTATCTAATGGAATTCCAATTCCGTTATCTTTAATTTCAAAAAATAATACTACTTCATCTTTTGTTTCAAAAGATTTTTTAATAGTTAACCAAACAATACCATTTTTACTAAATTTAATAGCATTGTTCAATAAGTTAATTAATACTTGAGATAATTTTGTTTGATCACCAATAAGGTTGTAGTTAATTGAACTGTCAATGTTGGTGCGAAAATCAATATTGTTTTCAGAAATAAATTCGTTAAACGATGTTTTAATATTTTCGGCTAATTCAACAATATTAAAATTTATTTTTTCATTAGAAACTTTATTTGATTCTAAACGATTAATTTCTAATATATCGTTAATGAAATTTAATAAGTAATTACCTGAAAACTCTAACGATTTCAAATATTCAAGCTGACTTGGTTTAGGGTTTTCTTGTAGTAATAAGTAAGTTATACCATTAATTGCATTTAAAGGTGTTCTTAATTCATGACTAACTGTTGCTAAAAATTTTGAACGTGCTTTTGAGGCTAGTTCAACTTTTTCTTTCTGAGCAATTAACTCTTTGTTTTTTGTTTTTAACAACTTATTTGTGCTTATTCTAATCTTATTATTTTTATATAAAGATAAACTCAATAAAGACAAAATTGAAATTAAGGCAATACTCAATATACTTATTAATTTTGAAAATCGTAAGGTTCTTTGTTGGCTTTTTTTCTCCTTGTCTAATTGTTCAATAGTTTGAAGCTGTTTGTCAAATTTAATTTCATTGAATGTGTTTTCTGAAATTAAATTATTAAAATCACTACCTATCGAATCTAATATTTCAGCATATTTTTCTAAGTAAAAATTTGATTTTTCAAACTGCTGTGTTGATTGATATAGTTTGCTTAGTTCTTTAAGTATTTTTATTTCTAATTGAATGTTTTTATTTCCTGATTTATTTGTTTTCAGCGATTTTTCAAAATATTGAATAGATCTAACGTTGTTTTTTTTAATGAAATAAATTTGGCCTAATTGAAATAAAGCTTCTACTTTAGTATCAATAAAATCTTCATTTGTAACATCTGTAATTATGTTTTGAAAAATAATTTCTGCTTCAGAATAATTATGTTTGTTTTTTTGAATAATACCTTTTTGAAGATTTATCAAATCAATTGCATCTGGAAAATTAAGTTGATTGTAAAGTTGGGCAGATTTGTTAAAGTAAATTTCAGAAAGATCTGTTTTGTTTTTTTCTAAATAACAATTACCTAAATTATAATAGGCTAAAGCTAAGTTGGTGCTTTTTTCTTTTTTGTTGTAATAATTGATGCTTCTTATAAAGTTTTCTATGGCACTATCCATCTTGTTTAAATCAAAATGAATACTTCCAAGAACTAAATAACAATCTGCTAATTTTTCATTTAGATTGTTTTCTTTAGCATATTCAATTGCTTTTTCAGTATAAATAATTGCCTTATTAAATGATTTTTTATCATCTTTATTAAAAACAGCGACTTCTAAAAAGTAATCTACACTATCATTTATTTTAGTAGTTTCTTTATATAGCGATTGTGAATAACTTAATGAAGTTAAGAATAAAAGAGAGAATAAGTATCTTTTAATTTGCAATGCTTAAAACTTTAGTGAAATATTTTTTATAAATATAAAAATTATTTTTTGGAGATAAAGCTAATTAAGTCAATTAATCTCGAAGAATAACCAATTTCATTATCATACCAGCCTACAACTTTTACCATATTATCAATTACACTTGTTAATTGCGAATCAAATAAACAAGAATTTGGGTTTCCAATAATATCTACTGAAACTATTGGATCTTCTGTATAAGCTAATATTCCTGATAATTCTGTTTCAGAAGCTTTTTTAAATGCGTTATTGATTTCTTCAATGGTTACTTTTTCTTTTAAATTGAAAGTAATATCGGTTAAAGAACCATCTGGTACAGGAACTCGAATTCCGCAACCACCAATTTTTCCATCTAAATCGGGAAAAATCTTAGTTATTGCTTTTGCAGCTCCAGTTGTTGTAGGTACAATAGATTGCGATGCTCCACGAGCTCTTCTTAAATCTTTATGTGGTTGATCGTGTAAACTTTGATCTGTAGTGTAAGAATGAATAGTTGTAATGTAAGCTTGCTGTATTTCGCCCAATGATTGCATTACTTTTATCATTGGTGCTGCATTATTAGTAGTACAACTGGCATTGGAAACAATAGCTTCAGAACCGTCTAAAATACTTTCGTTAATTCCCATAACGACTGTTTTAATAGTTTCGTCTTCAGCAGGAGCGGAAAGTATTACTTTTTTAGCACCCGCAGTAATATGTTGGTTGGCTAATTCATATGTTTTGAATTTTCCTGTAGCTTCAATGACAATGTCAATATTTAATGTTTTCCAATCTAAATTAGAAATTTCTTTTTCGTGAAAAAATAAATATTCTTTTTTGTCAACAATAATAGATGAGTTTGTAAAACCTACTTCATAAGGTAAAACTCCGTGAATACTATCATATTTTGTTAAATGACTCATTGTTTTGTTGTCAGCAATGTCATTTATGGCTATTACTTCAATGGTAGGATGATTAAGCAATAAACGAAATAAATTTC
>PKEA01000089.1 GCA_002862805.1 Flavobacteriaceae bacterium
TGGAGCATTAAGCTTTGGAATAGATGCTATTTATTTTAATGAACAAAATTTCAGTACATCAAAATCAATTTATCAAGTAAATCATTTATTAGAATTAAAAAACATATTATAACATGCAAAAGTTAATATTCATTATTACAATTTTATTTACAATTAGTATTTCGGCACAATCTAAATACGAAATAATTATTCTTCCTAAAAAGTTTTCTTTTTTAAAGGAAGAAAATAAGTATAATTTGAATTCACTAACAAAATCTTTTTTTGAAACTGAAGGGTTTAAAGTATATTATGCTGAAGATATTTTACCAAAAGAAATTGCTAATAATAGGTGCACTGTTTTATTTGCAGATGTTACTGAAAATAATGGACTTTTTGCGAGCAGATTGACGGTAGTTTTAACTGATTGTCAAAATAATATTCTTCTAACAAGTGCAGAAGGCTCTAGTAGAGATAAAGATTATAATGTAGCATATAATGAAGCTTTAAGGTTTGCTCTAACTTCTTTAAGAGGAAGTTTGAAAATCAAAAATTTAAATGCTCCTGAAAATGAAATTAAAGAACCTGTAGTTCAAACTATAGAAAAAGTTGAAGTTAAAGAAATTAAACCTATCGTTGCGGAAGTTGTGAAGCCTCTAAAAGGCGAGCTATATGCACTTCCTATTTCAAACGGTTATAAAATTGTTGATAGTGCTCCAACAGTAGTTTATCTTATTCAAAAAACATCAAACGAATCGGTTTTTATTGCTTCAAAAGGAGAAATAAATGGTGTTTTTATGAAGAAAATAAACGGTTGGTTTTTTGAGTATTACCAAAACGAAGTATTAGTTTCTGAAAAAGTTGAGGTTAAGTTTTAGTAAAAAGTAAAAAGTAAAAAGTAAAAAGTAAAAAGTAAAAAGTAAAAAGTAAAAAGTAAAAAGTAAAAAGTAAAAAGTAAAAAGTAAAAAGTAAAAAGTAATTTTGCTAATACCTAATACCTAATACCTAATACCCATATTTATCTTTCCATCTATTTTTCAAGAAAGTGCGTAATTCTCTTTCACGAGCGTTATCACCAGGTTCAAAAAATTTAGTTTCCGAAACTTCATTTGGCAAGAATTCTTGCTCAGCAAAATTATTAGCATAATCGTGCGAATATTTATATTCATCGCCATAACCTAATTCGTTCATTAATTTGGTTGGCGCGTTTCGTAAATGTAAAGGAACAGGTAAATCGCCAGTTTGTTTTACCAATTGTTGTGCTTTTCCAATCGCCTTATAACTTGCATTACTTTTTGCTGAACTCGCTAAATAAATAGCACACTGACTTAAAATAATTCGACTTTCTGGATAACCAATTGTTGTTACTGCTTGAAAAGCATTATTTGCCATAATTAATGCGGTTGGATTGGCATTTCCAATATCTTCACTAGCTAAAATTAATAATCTTCGTGCAATAAATTTTACATCTTCACCACCTTCAATCATTCTGGCTAACCAATAAACTGCACCATTTGGATCGCTTCCTCGTATCGATTTTATAAATGCCGAAACAATATCATAATGTTGTTCGCCGGTTTTGTCGTATAAAACGGTGTTTTGTTGAGCCAATTGCATTACTTTTTCATTGGTAATTACAATCGTGTCTTCTTCGGTTGCATTGATGACCAATTCAAAAACGTTTAATAATTTTCTTCCATCACCGCCCGATAATCGCAGTAAAGCTTCGGTTTCTTTTAATTCAATTTTTTTGGTTTGTAAATAAGCGTCGGTTGCAATTGCTCGGTGCAATAAAGCTTCTAAATCATCTTTCGAAAACGGATTCAAAACATAAACCTGACATCTTGACAATAAAGCGGGGATTACTTCAAAACTTGGGTTTTCAGTCGTAGCACCAATTAAAGTCACCCAACCTTTCTCAACAGCTGCAAGAAGCGAATCTTGTTGCGATTTACTAAAACGATGAATCTCATCGATAAATAAAATAGGATTTTTAGCCGTAAACATTCCGCCGCTATTTTTTGCTTTTTCTAAAACTTCACGAATATCTTTAACACCACTATTTATAGCGCTTAAAATATAAAATGGTCGCTTACTTTCTTCCGCCATTATTTGGGCTAAAGTCGTTTTTCCGGTTCCGGGCGGTCCCCATAAAATTAAACTAGGAATTATTCCTTTTGCAATTTGGTGCGTTAACGAACCTTGTTCGCCTACTAAATGCAACTGACTTATATATTCCGATAAGTTTTTTGGTCTAATTCTTTCTGCTAACGGTGCTTCCATAGCACAAATTTAATCATATCCTTTTTATGAAACAATCTTTATTTTGAAGCGAAAGTTTTTGATGTTTTTGCAATCCATATTCCTGCTTTCGCCTTTAGTTTTCCGCTTCGCTACAAAGCTATCGGCTCTATCAGGGCTATTTTATATTCTTTTGGATTTGTACTTTTTCTTTTTTCTGACAAAATAGCACAACAAATTATTTGGTCTTATCTTTGAGATTACAATCATATGAAAAAACCAAGTTTAGAAAATCCATTTGTTTTTACGCCATCGGTAGTACTGTTACCATTACTCTTTGTATTGTTACTGTGGACTGTTTTTTGGGTAGAAAAACACTTTCATATCAGCTTATCACATTATGGTGTGTATCCAAGAGAAGTATTTGGTGCAAAAGGAATTTTCTTCAGTGCTTTTTTGCATGGCGATTTAAAACATTTAATAAATAATTCACTAGCCTTATTAGTTTTGTTAGCGGCACTACGATTTTTTTATAGAGAACAGTCTTTTGTAGTTCTTATTTTCGGAATTATATTTTCAGGTTTGGGTACTTGGTTGTTAGGAAGACCGAGTTATCATATTGGTGCAAGCGGATTAATTTATGCTTTGGTAAGTTTTATGTTTTTTAAAGGAATTTTTACAAAATATTATCGTTTAGTTGCCTTGTCTTTGCTAATCGTTGTGTTTTATGGCGGAATGGTTTGGTATATGTTTCCAAAAGTAGATGACGCTATTTCTTGGGAAGGACATTTAAGTGGTTTTTTAACAGGAATTGCTTTTGCTTTGGTTTTAAGAACACCTCAATTTGCAAAACCTATTTTATACGACTGGGAAAAACCTGATTTTAACCCAGAGCTGGATCCATTTATAAAAAATTTTGACGAAACAGGAAAATTTAACCCACCACCAAAACCAGAAGAAGTCGTAAAGGAATACTTCACAACTTCTTTAAAGGTAATTTATAATTTTATTGGAATTAAGAAGTAATTATTTCACTGAAAAAGAATTGAATATTTTATTTATTTCTTGGAAATAAAGATCAAATTTTTCAACTTCTGCTGAATAAGTTAGGATGAAAGCTTTCTTGTTCTTAATTAATAAGTATTGATAAAATTTAAGAGCTCTCCCTGTAGGTTTTGCTTCGTAAATAAATACTTGTACTTCATTTTTATTTAGGTTTATTTTTTTAGATTCAATTAACTTTCCATTTTTCTTAACTTGATCTTTACTAATTTTCACATATTGATCGAAGTCAATTTGGTGCCCTTTTAAATCTTGTATTAATAAATTGATATTTTCTATAAATAAATCTTTTTCATTTTCTTTTTCCATGTAAATAATAATTTCCGTGTTTCTAGTTTTAGAATCATCAAATTTTAAATTTTCTGGAAACGAAATTTCATATTCACTGGTTTTTATTGTTCTTACGTTTTGACTGTAAGAAATAAAAGAGAATAGAAAAGTTATAATAAAAAGTGTTTTTTTCATAAAGTATGAATTAAAATAGAAACCTATTTTTTGAGACTTACTGCCTCTGTCTTACCGTTTCATATAAAAAAGCGCCACAAGCTACAGAAACATTTAACGATTCTATAGTTCCATACATGGGTAGTTTTGCTTTTTCATCTACAATTTTCAATACTGAGGGGTTTACACCACGGTCTTCACTTCCCATTATAATTGCAGTAGGTTCAGCAAGTGATATGTCGTAAATGGTATTGTCGGTTTTTTCAGTTGCAGCAACAGTTTTGATTCCGCTTCCTTGTAAAAAGAAAATAGCGTCTTTAATGTGGTCTACTTTGCAAATTGGTACATTAAATACTGCACCAGCACTAGTTTTTACAGTATCTCCATTTACAGGTGCAGAACCTTGTTTTTGAATTATAATTCCATCAACTCCAGTACATTCTGCAGTTCTTATAATTGCTCCAAAATTTCTAGCATCAGACAATTGGTCTAATATTAAAAATAAAGGTGTTTTTTCTTTTTCTAAAACTGCTGTAACCAAAGTTTCAAGATCATGGAAAGACACAGGCGAAATACTTGCAACTGCTCCTTGGTGGTTTTTAGAAGTTAATCTATTTAGTTTTTCAACAGGAACGTAAACAAAATTAATGTTGTTTTTCTTCATTGTTTTCATCAGTTCTTGCATCAAATCACTTTGCGCATCTTTTTGAATGAAAACTTTGTCTACTTCTTTACCTGCAACAATAGCTTCAATTATTGCTCTAATTCCAAATATTTGATTTTCTTTTTCCATTTGGCAAAGATAGTATTTTTAGATTGTTAGAAACTTAGATTTTTAGACCTTTTAGTATTTTAATTTTCGAACAATAGAATTGACTGAGAATTGAACTTAAAAATTAGTTTTAAAACTAATGTGAATTATAGAATTTGAAAGTTTGATCGCTTGATTATTTGTAGAGCCATTTGCATAAACCAAATTAAAAAGACCGTTATTGGTTAGTAATCCAAATCCAAATCCAAGCCCGAGAAGGCTATCTTGTATGTCTGATGATTTATCTTGAAAATAGCCGTAATCAGTTATAGAATGAACATAAATATTTGGTGCTAGAATATAGTTGTATTCAAGCATTAAGCCTGAGAAGAAGTTGGCTTGTAAACTATTTTCTCTAAAACCTCTAATGGAATTGATTCCTCCAAAGCGATACAGTTCGTTTATTATATAAGTATCACTATTTAAATAAAACGTTTGGTTTTTTATTCGAATGTTGTTTTTGGTGTTTAAATATAAAATATGAGTAGCGTCTATTTGCCCAAAAAATTGAGAAGTGTTTTCGGAAGCTATTTTACGATTTCCAAAACCTGTTTTGAAAAGGAAATTTGTTCTTTCTGGAAATAAGAAGTCATCTGTTTTTCTTTTGAAATATTCAAAACTTGTGGTGTAAAAAGTATTGGTAAATGTATTTAAAGTTGCTGAATTTACTTTTTGGATGTCTACTGATTTAGTGTTTTGAAAACCTAAATATACTTTTTTGTTATACGTAAAATAATAACCTAAATTTATATCGGCGACAGTGTTTTGAAATGTACTGTCTCTTTTAAATATTCGTAAATCAGCTTTTAATCCAAGCGGACTTTTAAATAAGTAAGGTAATTCTGTTCCAAGGTTAAAAGAAGTTTGTTGTTTTCCGTCGTTTTTCCAATAGAGTTTAAATTTTTCTCCTGAATTGAAAATGTTTTGTAGTGATAAATCCAAATATCCGTTAAAAATCAACTTGTTATTTTCATCGTTTGAAAAACCAATAAAGCCATCAAATTTATTTGGTTTTATTTTTTCTAGATAAGTATAAATCTTTGTTAAATTTTCAGTAAATAATATTTCTGGATATTTTGTTTGTGTAATGAATGGAAGTTCGGAAAAATCATCGTTTATCTCTTTTACCAAATCTTGGTTGAAGGTTCTTCTTTTATATTTTTTAATCCAATTCTTTTTAATGTTTGTTGGAAATTTATCATATCCAAGAATGACCAAATCATCAACTGTTCTTTTTTGGTTTAATTCTATAAATAAAGTAGCAGTAAGTTTATTTTTAATTTGTTTATGATTAGTCAATGAAAGTTTAGCTAATGAATAGCCTTTCTTTTCAAGTAAGTTGACTTTAGATTGCATCCAACTCTCAGTTTCTTTTATTTTCAGTCGAATGGAGTCGGATTCTATTTGAAGTGTAGCTAAAATGTCTTCTGAAATTGTACCTGTATATATATGTATCTTTTTAAAAGGTAAGCCTAATTTATATTGAAATAAAAATGTACTGTCGTTCGTTTTTGTTTGTTTTATTAATTCAGCTTCAAAAAAACCATTGTTTTGAAGTGTTAAATCAAACATTTCTTTCTCCTTTAATATATCTGCCACAAGTTTATGTTTACTCTTATAGTTTATAGAGTCAATTTGCTTGGTTTCAAAGTCATTTTCTCCTTCAATTTTCAAATAAAAGTTTTGAGAAATAGAAAGATTGCAAGTAAATAAAGTAAAAAACAGAATAAAATATTTCATTGATGTAAAGAAACGTAAAAAAAATAAATTAAGTATAATGTCTTGTAAATAGCTTGATGAAACTAAGTTATTAATTCTGTTTTTTTAATGTAAATAAATATTTCATTTAGAGATGATTGAAAATTAATGGATTAAGTTTGTTTTGTTTAAATTAATCATTACATTTGCATCCCCTAAAAAGCGGGGATATTAAATTATTAGTAACAATTATTAACAGTTATGCCAACAATTCAACAATTAGTAAGAACAGGAAGAGCCAAAATAACTAAGAAGAGTAAATCGGCTGCTTTAGATTCTTGTCCTCAAAGAAGAGGGGTTTGTACGCGTGTGTATACTACAACACCTAAAAAACCAAACTCAGCAATGCGTAAAGTTGCGCGTGTGCGTTTGACAAATGGTAATGAAGTAAATGCTTACATCCCTGGAGAAGGACATAATTTACAGGAGCACTCGATAGTATTAGTTAGAGGTGGAAGAGTTAAAGATTTGCCAGGTGTTAGATACCACATTGTACGTGGTGCTTTGGATACTGCCGGAGTTAGCGGTAGAACTCAAAGAAGATCTAAGTACGGAGCAAAAAGACCAAAAGACGCTAAAAAGTAATTTTTAAACTTTTAAAGAAAAGACATGAGAAAAAGAGCAGCCAAAAAAAGACCTCTTTTACCGGATCCTAAATTTAACGATCAGTTAGTAACACGTTTTGTAAACAACTTAATGTGGGATGGTAAAAAATCAACAGCTTTTAAAGTATTTTATGATGCATTAGACATTGTAGAGGCTAAAAAAGGAGATACAGAAAAAACAGCTTTAGAGCTTTGGAAAGATGCATTAACAAATGTTATGCCTCACGTAGAAGTTAGAAGCCGTAGAGTAGGTGGAGCAACGTTCCAAATACCAATGCCAATTCGTCCAGATAGAAAAATTTCTACTGCAATGAAATGGTTAATATTGTATGCAAGAAAAAGAAATGAGAAATCTATGGCAGGTAAATTGTCGTCTGAAATCTTAGCAGCTTCTAAAGAAGAAGGTGCTGCGGTTAAGAAAAGAATGGATACTCATAAAATGGCAGATGCAAATAAAGCATTCTCACACTTTAGATTTTAATTAGAAGAAATGGGAAGAGATTTAAAATATACAAGAAATATTGGAATTGCTGCTCACATTGATGCTGGTAAAACAACAACAACAGAGCGTGTATTATTCTATACTGGGAAATCGCATAAAATTGGTGAAGTGCATGATGGTGCAGCAACAATGGACTGGATGGCTCAAGAACAAGAAAGAGGTATTACTATTACTTCTGCTGCAACTACTTGTGAGTGGAATTTTCCAACAAAGCAAGGTGCATTGTTGCCAGAGTCTATACCTTACCACTTTAATATTATTGATACTCCGGGACACGTTGATTTTACTGTAGAGGTAAATCGTTCGTTACGTGTATTAGATGGTTTAGTTTTCTTATTTAGTGCTGTTGATGGTGTTGAACCTCAATCAGAAACTAACTGGAGACTTGCTGATCAATATAGAGTACCTCGTATGGGATTTGTTAATAAAATGGACCGTCAAGGATCTAATTTCTTAGCAGTATGTCAACAGGTAAAAGATATGTTGAAATCAAATGCTGTTGCTATCACTTTACCTATTGGTGAGGAAAATGATTTCAGAGGAGTTGTTGATTTAGTTAAAAATCAAGCTATTGTATGGCATGATGAAACTCAAGGAGCTACTTTTGATATTATTGATATTCCAGCTGATATGGTTGATGAAGTTAAACAATATCGTTCTATTCTTATTGAAGAAATCGCTACATATGACGAAAATCTTTTAGATAAGTATATGGAAGATGAGAATTCAATAACTGAAGATGAAATTAATGCTGCATTAAGAGCTGCTACAATTGATATGGCTATCATTCCTATGATTGCTGGTTCTGCGTTTAAAAACAAAGGAGTTCAATTTATGTTAGAT
>PKEA01000082.1 GCA_002862805.1 Flavobacteriaceae bacterium
AAATTCTCCTGCACCTTCAGACATACTACCAACTGCCCCAGCAACTTTGTTTCCTAATCCAGTTGCTGCAAAATAAGCACCCATCATAAAAGAAGCATACTTAACAGGGGCTAATTTTGTAATAAAAGAAAGCGAAACAGGCGAAGCACACAGCTCCCCTATTGTATGAAATAAATAGGCTAAAACTAACCAAATCATAGCTGATTTTTCCACAACCTCATCACCATTCATTTGAACCTCAGTTGTAGCTTTACTCATAAAAACAAAACCAAAGCCCATTATAATTAAACCAATA
The DNA here is from genome assembly GCA_002862805.1 of Flavobacteriaceae bacterium. Lineage (GTDB taxonomy): Bacteria > Bacteroidota > Bacteroidia > Flavobacteriales > Flavobacteriaceae > Flavobacterium. The sequence continues at coordinate 296 of PKEA01000082.1, forward strand.
GCCATTTTAAATATAGAAGAAGCTTCTTTTCCTTTCAATGCCCATTTGTACCAAAAGTTACCTACTAAAGTAGCAAATACGATAATAAAAAAAGCATTAATTGATTGAAAAACTGCCGCTGGAATCTCATTACCTACAAAAGGTAATGAAAATGAAAGTACCCTATTTGTTTTTTGCTCAGTATACAAACTCATTAGCCCTCCAGCCTGTTCAAATGCTCCCCAAAAAACAATAATTATTAGGAATGACAAAAAAAGAACCATCATTCTATCTTTTTCAATACTCGTTAATGGAGTTTTCATTAACTCTTTACTAGCTTCATCTTTTTTTCCTAAAAAATCTCCAACACCATCTAAATACTTTAATCCAAACATATAAACTAATTGACCTATTGCCATTCCAATTCCAGCCAAACCGAAACCATAATGCCAACCATATTTAGCAGCTACGCCACCAACTATTAATGCACCTAAAAATGCACCTAAGTTAATCCCTAAATAAAAAACATAAAATCCTTTATCTCTTCTCGCATCTCCTTGTTGATAAAGTCCTCCAACCATTGTTGAAATATTGGGTTTTAAAAACCCAACCCCTATCACAATTAATACCAAACCAGCAAAAAACGCCCATTGTGCATCAATTGCTAAAATACCATGACCTAAACATAGTAATAAACCACCAAGCATAACTGCTTTTTTCTGGCCTAAAAATCTATCCGCAATCCAACCACCTGGAATAGATGTTAAATAAACGAACATTGTATAGGTACCGTAAAAAGATAAAGTTTCAGCATTTGACCATCCATATCCAGATTGCGGATCTCCCATAATAATGGGAGCCGCCAAAAATAAAGTTAAAATAGCTCGCATACCGTAATATGAGAATCTTTCCCACATTTCTACAAAAAATAGTACATATAAGCCTATTGGATGCCCAAATACTTCTTTTTGATTTGACAATTGATTAGTGTTCATAAATTATAATTTTTCTAAGATGAAATTAGTCATTTTTGTGTATAATTGAAGGCGTGTTTTACCACCGTAAATACCGTGATTTTTATCAGGATAAATAGCCCAATCAAATTGTTTGTTTGCTTGTACTAAGGCTTCAACCATTTTCATAGTATTTTGAACATGCACATTGTCATCTGCAGTTCCATGAATTAAAAGATAATTCCCTTTTAATTTATCTACATGGTTAATTGGTGAATTTTCATCATAACCACTTGCATTCTCTTGTGGCGTACGCATGTATCTTTCGGTATAAATACTGTCGTAATATCTCCAACTTGTAACTGGCGCAACTGCAATTGCTGTTTTAAACACATCGTTACCTTTTAAAATACAGTTACTTGACATGAAACCTCCGTAAGACCAACCCCAAATACCAATTCGTGAAGCATCAACAAACTCATAACCTGCAATAACTTTTGCTGCATCAATTTGATCTTCTACCTCATATTTTCCTAATTCTTTATACGTGCATTTTTTAAAGTCGGCACCTTTAAAACCAGTTCCTCTTCCGTCAACACAAATAACTATGTACCCTTTTTGTGCTAACATATAATACCAATAGTCATTAGAACCATTCCATTGATTTGCAACCGACTGCGAACCCGGTCCAGAATATTGATACATTAAAACTGGATATTTCTTTTTAGCATCAAAATCAGTTGGTTTAATAATCCAAGCATTTAATTTATTTCCTTTTTCAGTAATTAAAGGGAAAAACTCTTTTGGTGTAATATTGTATGCCGCTAGTTTGTTTTCTAAACTTTCGTTTGAAACAATCTTTTTTACTTCATTTCCTAAAATTGACTCATTTAATGTATAAGTTGGTGCTTTTGTAACACTTGAAAATGAGTTAATAAAATAATCAAAATTAGGACTAAAAGTAGCGTCATTAGTTCCTGTTTGTTTTGTTAATCGTTTTTTGTTTTTTCCTTTTAAGTCAATTGAATAAACATCTCTATTAACCGAACCATTTTCAACAGATTGATAAAATACTTTATTAGATTTTGCATCGTAACCATAATAAGCGGTTACTTCCCAATCACCTTTTGTAATTTGATTTTTTAATTTTCCATTTTTATCGTAGTGATAAATATGATTAAATCCGTCTTTTTCAGATGTCCAAATAAAACTATTATCAGTTAAAAAAGTAAGATTATCAGTAACATCAACATAAGCCGCATCTTGTTCTTTTAAAACAATATTTGAAACACCATTTGTAGCATTTATAAAATGTAAATTCAATAAATTTTGGTGTCTGTTCAAAATTTGAGCACTTAGTGTATTACTATCGTTAGTCCATTTAATTCTAGGAATATAAAAATCGGTATAGTTACCTAAATTGATGTCTGCTTTTTTATTTGATTTTAAATCGTAAATATGTAAAGAAACCAGAGCGTTTTTTTCACCAGCTTTAGGATATTTAAAAACTTCTTGCGTTGGATACAACCCCTGGTTGTACATATCCATAGAGAATTCTGGAACATCCTTTTCGTTAAAACGAATAAATGCAATTTTATCACCAGTAGCATTCCACTCATAGGCTTTTACAAAAGCAAATTCTTCTTCGTAAACCCAGTCCGTAATACCGTTAATGATTTCATTTTTCTTACCGTCAGAAGTGATTTGAACGGTAACATTTGAAATTAAATCCAATACATATAAATTATTTTCAAACGCATAAGCAATTTTGGTTCCATCGGCAGAAAATGAAGGTTCTTGGATTGCTTTATCGCTAACTAAACTCAATTTTTTAGTATTTATATTGTAGATATGATAGGTAGCCGTAAAAGAATGTCTAAATATTGGAGACGAATTTGATGCAATTAATAATTTATCTTCATTTTTATTGAAAGAATAAGAATCTATTCCGTTAAGTTCTGAATGATTTTTTGTATCAATTAAAGTAGAAACTTTGTTTAAAGTTGCAAAATCATACAAATCAATTTGCATTGATCTTGAAGTTCTATCGTAATTTAAAACAGTATACTGATTTGTATTCTTCATAGAATGAAGCTCATCCATTCCTTCTGTTCTAAATTTTCCTGACCAAATTTCTTCTAATGAAATTTTTTGCTGAGCATTTATTGTAAATACATTTAAGAAAACAACAATTGCAACAATACTAAGTTTCTTCATTTTATAGTTTTTAACCCCCAATTTTAGTGAAAATTTATGACTTTATCACAATTTTTATTCTTAAAATATTAAAGTAGTCCTTTTTTTATTTAACTTTAAAGTTCTTATATCTTATGTAAATACATGAATGGAAATACAATTTATTATAATAGCACATTACATATTACTTTTCAAAACTATTTAAATCAAAGAGTTAAGCTCTTATCTGATAATGGCTTTTTAAATAGTTATGTCTTCATTTATATTGGATTAATTGCAACGCTTTTTTTATTGTTTTATTTGTTCCAAAAAAAATCCTCAAAATTTAATGTTAATACATTAAAGAACTTATTTGAATATCATACCGAAAGTGAGCACAGATACTATTTTTTATATCTAGGAATAATTTTTCCAATATCTGAAGTGTTTTATATTATTGTTGATTCTCATCAATTATCGGATTTAAAAAACAGCTTATTCATAGGACTATATTGTCTTTTGGCCTATTCTGTTACATCTTTAAAAAGCATACAAAAACATACCTCTACCATTTTTTTATTAAGCTATGTAACTTATTTTTGTTGTACATTATATCAAATTGTTTTTTATGAAATAACGTTTATTTTATTTTCTGAATTTCTGTTATTATTATTCTTTTCATTTAATATTTTCAAACGTTTTGCTATTTACTTATCATTTATAATAGCCACTTTTTTACTTCTCTTTTATCTTTTATCATACAAATCTTCAGACAAGGAAATTATCCTAGCTCTAATAAATGCTTGTTTTATAATCTTAATCATAAACTTTGCTAGGCGAATAAATATTATAAAGTCAAATGAAAAACTACTTTTCACCAATGAAATCATAAACAACACAAATTCAATAATAATAGCTGCTGATAAAACAGGAAAACTTGTCTATTGTAATGATTCTATTGAAAAAATATTAGGATTTACTTCTAAAGAAGTTTTAGGAATGGAATTTTGGAAATTAACCGAAGACATTGAATTTAAACAAGTAGATTATAATACCATTTTCAAACCTAATACGGTTTATACCCGTGTTTTAAAAACAAAAAAAGGAGATTACAAAACCATTCAATGGAGTGATTTTAAATACACAAATAACTTGTTTGTTTCTAATGGCCAAGACATTACTCATTTACTAAATTTAGAAAAGAAATATAGCTCATTAATTCAAAGTGCTAGAGATATAATTTATGAAATTGATGAAAAAGGATATGTAACTTATGCAAACAATTTTACTATTGAGCATCTAGGATATACATTTGAAGAAATTTTAGGAAATCATTTTACATTTTTGATAAAAAAAGAATACTTAACAACTGTAATCGATTTTTACAAAGAAATCAACCCTGATTCAATTGACTTTGATGTACTAGAATTTCCTATTTTAAAGAAAGATGGAAGCGAAATTTGGGTTTCTCAAAAAGTAACTATTAAAAGAGATGAAAAAAATAAAATCGTTGGATATTCATCTATTGTAAGAGATATTACTCAAACTAAAAAAGTTGAACAGGAAGAACATGAGAAATTAGAACGCACAACATACTTAAATTCAATTTCAAACAAACTTTCAACATTAAATTTCCTTACTTTTAAAAGTTTAGAATTGCTAATTCAACACATTACAAAAGAAGCGGCAATAGGCTTAAACATCAATAGAGTTTGTTTATGGGAAAACAAAAACAACCAAATGTTGCTATACAACTGTTATTCTCTAATTAAAGACGAAAATCATTCGGGAGTTATTTTAAACAAAAAAGACTATCCGTTTTTTTTAAAAAATGTAGAAAACGAACCTATAATAGTTGCTTCAAATGTTAAAAATAGTAAACTATATAATGAATTTAATTCTGATTATTTTATAAGTCAAAATATAAAATCAATTATTAATGTACCTATTCATAGTTCTGGAAAACTAATTGGAATATGTTGCTTTGAAGCCACAGAAACCATAAAAGAATGGTCGCACGAAGATATTAACTTTGCAAAAACAGTAACAGAGATCATTGCATTAGCAATAGAAACTATAAAAAGAAAAGAAGCTGAAGATGAAATTATTTATAAAAACCAAATTTTAACTGCGATTGCAAAAGTAACTTCAAATTTAATTCGCAAAAAAGATCCAAATCAAATTTTTGACCAATCATTAAGTTTAATCGCAAAAGCGGTCAATGCAAACAGACTATACTTTTTTGAAAATAACACTACTACAAACATAATGAACCAAAGGTTTGTTTGGACTTCAGATACTGAATTATACGGTTTTAACAACCAAAAGCTCATAGATATTTCTCATGAAACTTATCCGCAATTTATGAGTAAGTTACTAAACAAGAAAGTATATAAAAAAATAGTCGATAAAATAAAAGAAGAAAAACTAAAAGAAGTATTACAAGAACAAAAAATTAAATCAATTTTAATTATCCCGCTTTTCTATCAAAATATTTTTTTAGGTTTTATAGGTTTTGATGATTGTGAAAATGAAAGAAACTGGAGAGATGAAGAAATAAATATTTTAGAAACCTTAGCTAATAATATTTCAACTACAATAATTAGAATAAAAAACGAAAAAGCAATAGAAGAAAGTGAAGAGAAGTTTAAATTACTAGCAAATAATATTCCGGCTGGTGTTTATTTAGTAAAATTTGATGAAGAACGATCAAAAGTATATTTAAACGATGAAATTGAAAAACTTACAGGATATAGTAAATCTGACTTTTTTGAAAATAAAATTAAACTTTTCGATTTATATCACCCTGAAGACAAACAAAAAGCTTTAGTAGAAATTTCAAATGCTGTAAAAAACAAAGAATCATTTGTAATTACTTGTCGATTGATACGAAAAGACAAAAGTATTGTTTGGGTAGAAGAACACGGTGAAGCAATTTTAATTGATGGAAATGTTGAATATATTGAAGGTGTTATTCTTGATATTACCGAAAGAAAAGAAACAGAAAAAGCAATTCTTGAAAAAGAATTAGCAATAACTTCAAATAAAGCAAAAACAGAGTTTTTAGCCAATATGAGTCATGAAATTAGAACTCCTTTAAATGGAATTATTGGCTTTAGCAAATTATTACAAAACACTAATGTAGATGACATTCAAAAACAATATTTAGCAACTGTTAACCAATCTGCAGAAACACTTTTAAATGTAGTAAATGATATTTTAGATATCTCAAAAATAGAAGCTGGAAAATTAATTCTTGAAAACTCAAAAACTAATTTAAACTTCATCATTAATGACTCTATAGACATGATGAAATACGCAGCTCATCAAAAAAATTTAGCTCTAATTGTAAACATTGACAAAGATGTAGATTGCGCAATTTGGACAGATGAAATAAGATTAAAACAAATCCTCCAAAACCTAATAAGTAACGCCATAAAATTTACACTTAATGGCGAAATAGAAATAAAAGTAACTTCCAAAAAAATTACCGATACAACTTCAAAATACTTTTTTAGTGTAAGAGATACCGGAATTGGAATTAAAAATGAAAACAAAGAATTAATTTTAGAAGCATTCTCGCAAGAAGATACTTCTACAACAAGAAATTTTGGAGGAACAGGCTTAGGACTTTCCATAACTAATAGTTTACTTAAAATGATGAATAGTAAACTTATAATAGAAAGTGAGGTTAAAAAAGGAAGTGTTTTTAGCTTTGAAGTTGTATTAAAAAGCGAATCTTGTAAAAAACATTTCAATCTACTCAATAACAACTTTAAAAAGGCAGTCATAATTGATAATAATAAACTTTTAGGGAAAATTATTTCAAATATGTTAAATGGCTTTAGCATAAACAATGTACATGAAGTCAATTTCTCTAAAAAATTAATTAACTCAAATTCAGAATTTGATTTAATATTAATAGATTATGAATTTTTATCTAAAGAAAATTTCAATGAAGTTCTAGATGCCGCAAAATCTAACCCAAAGGCAACCTATTTAATTATGCAAAATTCAACTTCCGATTTTAACAACTTTAATATCTCAAAAAACATATTTTCGCTTATTAAACCTTTAAAAGCAAATGTCTTACAAAATATTTTAAACAAAATAAATAATCCAAATCAAAACGTGGAAAAAGTAATTACAGAACAGCAAATAGCAAACAAATCTAAAATTAATTTATTAATTGTCGAAGACAACAAAATAAACATGTTGCTTACTAAAACGCTTATTTCTAAAAAGTTCCCAAATATTCATATAACAGAAGCGACAAACGGACTCGAAGCTTTAGAAATGTTTAGTAAACTAAAACACGAAGTAATCTTAATGGACATACAAATGCCGGTTATGAATGGCTATGAAGCTACTAAAAAAATAAAAAAAGAAAAAACTTCTACTATAATAATAGCTTTAACTGCAGGAATTATTACTGGAGAAAAAGAAAAATGTATGGATATAGGCATGAATGATTTCATCATAAAGCCAATAGACAAAGTACAATTTGAGAACACTTTATTAAAATGGATAAATACCATTAAAAAATAATCCGTTTTATATCTTTGCATATCAATTATCAATAAACATGAATCAAAATATAAAAGGCTTTTCTAAGCTTTCCAAACAAGAAAAAATCGAATGGATTTCAAACACTTATTTTAGTAATCCTGCCAAAGCAACTGAAACTGTTAAACAATAT
>PKEA01000097.1 GCA_002862805.1 Flavobacteriaceae bacterium
TAAATTTCCAACACTTGGTAAAAAATCGTTCAAAGGATCTTCAGCATAAACACGTAATTCCATTGCATGACCTGTAATTTGTAAGTCTTCTTGTTTTACAGTCAATTCTTCACCACGAGCCACACGAATTTGCATTTCAACTAAATCCATTCCTGTGATTAATTCCGTTACCGGATGCTCTACTTGCAAACGTGTATTCATTTCTAAAAAATAGAAATTTTTATTTTCGTCTAATAAGAATTCAACTGTTCCTGCACCTATATAATCACATGCTTTTGCAACTTTAACCGCAGCTTCTCCCATTGCTTTACGAATTTCTGGAGTTAAAACTGATGAAGGTGCTTCTTCCACTACTTTTTGATGACGACGTTGCACCGAACATTCTCTTTCGAAAAGATAAAGGATATTTCCAAAACCATCTGCCATTACTTGTATTTCAATATGACGAGGAGAACCTACATATTTTTCGATGAAAACAGAACCATCTCCAAAAGCAGAAACCGCTTCAGAAACGGCACGATTCATTTGCGATTCAAATTCGGCTTCATTATTTACCACACGCATTCCTTTTCCACCACCACCAGCAGCTGCTTTAATTAAAATAGGAAAACCTATGTTAACAGCAACTTCTTTTGCTTTTGGAATATCGGTAATTGCTTCATCAACACCAGGAACCATAGGAATATCATAATCTTTAACCGCATCTTTAGCGGCTAATTTATTCCCCATCATGTGCATAGCTTTTGACTTAGGACCAATGAAAGTGATGTTATTTTTTTCTACTAAATCTGCAAAGTCTGCATTTTCACTTAGAAATCCGTATCCAGGATGTATTCCGTCTACATTAAGTTGTTTACAAACTTCGATTATTTTATCGCCTCTTAAATAGGATTGACTTGAAGGCGCTTCTCCAATACAAACCGCTTCATCGGCAAATTTTACGTGAGGTGCATTTCTATCGGCAACCGAATAAACAGCAACGGTTTTGATTCCCATTTTCTTTGCTGTTTGCATTACTCTTATGGCAATTTCACCACGATTTGCTACTAATATCTTTTTCATTTTATTCGAATTCAATTAATAAAGCTCCTTTTTCTACCGCTGCTCCTTTTGTCATGGTAACCGATTTGATTACTCCATCACGAGGCGATAAAATACTATTTTCCATTTTCATGGCTTCTAGTATTAATAAAGGATCGTTTTCTTTCACTTCCTGACCAACTTCAACAGAAATTTCTAAAATTAACCCTGGCATTGGTGCTTTAATAGCATTTACTTGTTTAGCTGCTCCTACTTCAAATCCCATTTCTTTAATTAACATATCTAAAGTATTTGCAATTGCAACTGTATAGGTTGAATTGTTAACTTTAACTGTATACGTTTTATTAATAAAATCGGTAGCGATTATTTCTGCTTGATAAGGCGTGTTGTTTTTTAAAATGTGAAATTTATTTTTTTCAACACTTACAGCATCTAATTGAGAAATAACATCATTTTCAACATCATATTGAAAAGTGTTATTTACGTTTAGTTTATAATGATTACTCATATTTTTACTTTTAAGTGGCGTAAAAATAAGGAAAAGAAATTGTTTAAGTTAAAAAACCATGTATAAAATTGGTAATTTAATATCGTTACAAAGTTAGCAAACCAAACTCTTTTAATGTATTAATAGGTTTTGAATACCAAAACAATTCGAAGTCTTCAAATTGGGATTCAAAATCGCTTTTTAATTGTTGGAATGTAGTTCTTTTTTCATCGAAAACAGTTAGTATCTCTAATTTTTCAAGCAGCCAACGTCCTTTATCTTCTTCAATTGAAATTTCAAATGAATGTGTTTTTTGATGAAAAGTGAGCTTTATCATTACCCAAGAATTACCCTTTTTAGATTTGGTAAATGTTTCTACCAAAGGAATCCCTCCTGTCCAAATAATTTTAGCATTGGGTTTTGTAGTGAAATTTATATCTTTTTGAAGAGCATTTTGAATAAAATCAGGTTCTATTTTAGTATGAGGAATTTTAAAATCAAACCAATCTTGCAAATCGTAGTCAAAACAAATTCCGTGCATGTAATTAAATAATGATTTTTTTAAACCAAAACTAAATTTTTCATGATCTATTCCTGTTTTATCTGTAAAAGCAACATCATTATTAGCAAAAGTAATTTCATTGGTAACTGGAATTACACCATAAGCTTCTGGATTAATTCCAACTGGACTATGTGCCGTCATAGCAAATTGATGCCAAAACCCCGATTGTAAAACGCCAATTTCAAATAACTGACGAACCATTTCTAGACTATCTACAGTTTCTTGAACTGTTTGCGTTGGGTAACCATACATTAAATAGGAATGCACCATTATTCCAGATTCGGTAAAATTGCGTGTTACTTGTGCCACTTGTTCCACCGTAACTCCTTTTTTGATTAATTCTAATAATCTATCAGAAGCCACTTCTAATCCGCCAGAAACGGCAATACAACCCGATAGTTTTAGCAATAAACATAAATCTTGAGTAAAACTTTTCTCAAAACGAATATTGGTCCACCAAGTAACAGAAAGGTTTCTTCGCAAAATTTCTAAAGCTACTTCACGCATTAAAGCTGGCGGTGCTGCTTCATCTACAAAATGGAATCCATTTTCACCTGTTTGAGCAATTAACTCCTCCATTCTATCTACTAAAATTTTAGCAGCAATGGGTTCGTAAATTTTAATATAATCTAATGAAATATCACAAAAAGTACATTTTCCCCAATAGCAACCATGCGCCATTGTTAGTTTATTCCAACGACCGTCTGACCATAAACTGTGCATTGGGTTTGCAATTTCGATAACCGAAATGTATTGATCTAAAAGTAAATCGGAATAATCAGGAGTTCCCACTTCACTTTGTTTATAGTCGTGTTTTAATGTGTTGTTCTTATAAACGACTTGGTTGTTTTCGAGAAGAAATGTTCTTTTAAACTGGTTCTCAACTGCACTCGAACTGACAAAATTATGAAGCAATTCTACAGGTAATTCGCCATCATCTAAAGTAATGAAATCAAAAAATTCAAAAACACGTTTGTCTTTTAATTGGCGTAATTCGGTATTTGGAAAACCGCCACCCATTGAAATTTTAATTTCTGGATAATTGAGTTTTATAAATTGCGCGCAACGAAAAGCACTGTATAAATTACCTGGAAAAGGAACTGAAATTAAAACCAATTTTGGTTGAACTGCTTCTACTCTATCTTTTAGGATTCGTAAAGTAATTTCGTCAATAAAAGTTGTTGTTTTTTGCAATTCACTATACAATTCATCAAAAGAATTGGCACTTCTTCCTAAACGTTCCGCATAACGACTGAATCCGAAATTTTCATCGATACATTCTACAATAAAATCAGATAAATCTTCTAAATATAAAGTAGCTAAATGTTTTGCTTTATCTTGCATTCCCATAGAACCAAAAGCATATTCCATGTCGTCTAATTGTTCAAAACGAGACGCTTCGGGTAAAAAATTTCCACTGCAAATTTGACGCGCTAATGTGGGTTGCTTTCCTTGCAAAAATGCAATAACTGAATCAATAGTTTTGATGTATTCGTTTTGTAAAGAATAAATTCTACTAGAGTTTGGAGACATTTCACTTCTCGACTCCACTCTAAGTGACACAAATTGAAAAACATCTTGTAAACCCTCTTTTGAAAACAACTCCAAAATCACTTCAATCCCTAAATCTATTTGGTATGCCGAAATGTTTTTAGTATTTAGAAAACCTTTTAAATAAGCCGTTGCTGGATAAGGCGTATTCAGTTGGGTAAAAGGCGGAGTAATTAGTAGAATGTCTTTCAATGAATTCAATTTAAGACACAAAAATACATGATATATTTCAAAACTAAACTTTAAAGCTATGTTAAACGAAGTTTTAGAATATAATTTTTCACTATTTTTGAATAAATTTATTTAAAAATGCCAAACGACTGTATTACGTACCAAAATTCATCTTACTTTTCAAATCTAATTGTTGATTATTTAAATCAGAAAGAAGAGCTAAAACCTTTATACAATCGATTTCCAACTTTAGAGAATTTTAAACTTCAAATTGAAGAAAAACAACAAAATTATTCTTTAGAGAAAAGAATAATTTTAGTTGAATCAATTAAAAATCAATATAAAAATATTGAAACTTCAGAAAAAACAGCATTTCATATTGAACAATTAAAATCTGAAAAAACATTTACCATTACAACGGGTCACCAACTAAATTTGTTTACTGGTCCTTTGTATTTCTTATACAAGATTGTTTCGGTAATCAATTTAACGAAAGAGCTAAAAGAAAAATATCCTAACTATAATTTTGTGCCTATTTATTGGATGGCAACAGAAGACCACGATTTTGAAGAAATTAATTATTTTAATTTTAACGGTAAAAAAATTAAATGGAATAAAGAAAGTAATGGTCCGGTAGGAAGACTTTCAACCAAAGGTTTAGATACTGTTTTTAAAGAATTTTCGGCAGCATTAGGAAAAGGAAAAAATGCAGACTATTTAAGAGAATTATTTAAATCTTCCTATTTAAATCATAATACATTAACCGAAGCAACACGGTTTCTAACTAATGAATTGTTTAAAAATGAAGGTTTAATTATTATTGATGGAGACGATAAAAATTTAAAACAAATATTTGTTCCGAGCACTAAAAACGAACTTATAAATCAAACTTCTTTTAATGAAGTAACTAAAACAAATTTACTATTAAAAGATTATAAAATTCAGGTAAATCCCAGAGAAATAAATCTATTTTACATTCTGGATGATCTAAGAGAGCGAATTATTTTTGAAAACAATATCTATTCTATTAACAACACAAATCTGAAATTTTCAGAATCTGAAATTTTAACTGAATTAGAAAATCATCCAGAACGTTTTAGTCCAAATGTAATTCTTCGACCTTTATATCAAGAAATAATTTTACCAAACTTATGTTATATTGGCGGCGGTGGAGAATTAGCATATTGGTTCGAATTAAAATCTAATTTTGAAGCGAATTCAGTTACATTTCCAATTCTATTACTTCGAAATTCTGTTTTAGTTGCAACAGAAAAACAAATTAAAAAAACTGACAAGTTAAATTTAAGTTGGGCTGATTTATTTTTAAATCAAGAAAAATTAATTCAGAAAAAAACAAAAGAGTTATCACAATTTGAAATTGATTTTTCAGAACAAAAAAACCATTTATCAAAACAATTTGAAAAATTAAATGAAATTGCTTTAAAAACTGACAAATCATTTATTGGTGCAGTTAAAGCTCAAGAGGCAAAACAAATAAAAGGATTAGAAAAACTTGAGAAAAGATTATTGAAAGCAGAAAAGAAAAAACATATTGAAAAAATTTCTCAAATAATTCAACTTCAAAATGAATTATTTCCAAACAATAGCCTTCAAGAACGACAAACTAATCTTTCAAGTATAATTGAACTTGAAAATTTTCTTACATTTTCTGAAAAATTATTAAAAAAATTAAAACCTCTAGAGCAAAATTTTTCAATAATTGAAATACAATAATCGACAAACTGCTTGATAAATCCGACAAAAAACAATTATAATTACATATTTATCAATAAAAACGTATTTAAATTACATTTTTCACAAAAAAAAGAGCTAATGTTAAATTTTTAATATCTTTGCGTTAAATTTTTAACATATAAGAATAATGAAGAAAACTACTCTTTTAACCTACTTATTACTAATCCCTGCATTCACTTTTTTATCTTTTACAGATAACAACCCTATTAACTATATGATTAAAGTAGAAGGTGGAACATTTAAAATGGGATCAAAGGATTCTGATAAATCAGCTGATAACGATGAACAAACAGAGCATGAAGTCACCGTTAATGATTTTGAAATTTGTAAATTTGAAGTAACTGTTTGGCAATGGAAACAATATGTAAAAGCTAACAAATTAAAAATGCCCGTTAAACCAACTTGGGGTTTTATAGATAATTATCCTATAAATAATATTACTTGGGAAGAAGCAGTACAATATTGTAATTGGTTAAGTAAAAAAGAAAAATTAACTCCAGTTTATTCTCAACATGGACCAAACGTATTTTGCAATTTTAAAGCAAACGGCTATAGATTACCAACTGAAGCAGAATGGGAATATGCTGCAAAAGGAGGAAATAAAGCAAAAGACACAAAGTTTAGTGGTAGTAAAAATGTAAATGAAATTGCTTGGCATAAAGCAAATAGTAAAGGCTCTCCACATACAATTGGAACAAAATTACCAAATGAACTTGGAATTTACGACATGAGTGGAAATGTTTGGGAATGGTGTTGGGATTGGTACAATAAAGATTACTACAAAGTTGAAGATGGAAATAACCCAAAAGGACCAACAATGGGAGAAAGAAAAAGTGTAAGAGGTGGTTCTTGGGACAGTTATGTAAATTATTTGCGTCCAGCGAATAGAATTTCTACAATTCCAAGCAAAACACATGAGTTCTACGGATTTAGAGTTGCACGTTCAATTGTAGAATAAATAAAATAAATATTGTTTTTAGCTACTAAAATAGTACTTTTGCACAAAATTTAAAATAAACGTTATGGCAACGAATAGAACTTTTACAATGATTAAACCAGATGGTGTTGAAAATGGACACATTGGTGGAATTTTAAATATGATTACTGAAGGTGGTTTCAGAATTGTAGCAATGAAATTAACACAACTTACTGTAGCTGATGCTAAAGAATTTTATGCAGTACATGCTGAAAGACCTTTTTATGGTGAGTTAGTTGAATTTATGACAAGAGGTCCAATTGTGGCTGCTATCTTAGAAAAAGAAAATGCAGTTGCAGATTTTAGAACTTTAATTGGTGCTACAAACCCTGCTGAAGCCGCTGAAGGAACTATTCGTCAAAAATATGCAACTTCTATGGGAGAAAATGCAGTTCATGGTTCAGATTCTGACGAAAATGCAGCTATTGAAAGTGCATTTCATTTTGCTGGAAGAGAAATGTTCTAATAAAATATATTTCTATAAAAAAGCCATTCATAACTGAATGGCTTTTTCATTATCTTAAAACTAAAGTTTTAACAACTTCTTTTCCAATTTCTTGATTAATCATTTTAATTATTTTATCTCTACCAAACATTAACTCTTCTCTTAATACAGCCGAAGTTAATTTTACATAAAGAGTCTCCTTTCTTAACTCTACTTCTTCAGTATAATTAGCAACACCATTTCCCATTAAGTTAAACCAGACTTCTTTAACTTCAACTTTATCAATTCCTCCTTGAAGTTTATTATGTGAAATGAAATTTTTTAAAACATCTTGAATAGATTGCTCCTCATTAAATCGCTTTGCCATTTTATTCAGTTTTTAAATCGGTTCTTTTTTTATAAAAATAAATCAAATCATTACTGTTTTTTACAACCAGTTCTTCT
>PKEA01000027.1 GCA_002862805.1 Flavobacteriaceae bacterium
CAGCTAAAAGAAGTGGCGACGAGCCAAAACCAAGCCAAAACAAATATAACGCAAACTTTTGAATTTTCGGAGAAAATTCGGAAGTATGCCCTTGCCTAAGCCATTACTTTTAACTGCTGTTAGTGGTAGTCGTTAATTAATATAAATCTGCAATTTTAGTTTCAATTTTGTCATTGTGAATAATCTCAGTCATTTTATATCCACCCTCAATATATGCTCCAGTTGACTTAACTGTTTTTCCATCTTCAAAAGTAGCGGTTATTGTATATGAACTTTCACCAGGAGAATTAAAAGAAATATTTGCATTCTCATTATCAGTAATGTTTGTTATCTCATTTTTACCTCGTTCGTGTTTTACCTCTAATAATTTTATGTTTTTACCACTTCGATTTTTTAAAATTATGCAAACATCACCTTTATCTAAAATTTTGCATGAAGTGTCATCTTCTTTACACGAAAAAAGCAATTGAAAGCTAATTATTGAAATTAAGATAAATATTTTTGTTTTCATTTAATCTTTATATTTTAAGAATGGTTTTGCATTACGATTTTTGATTACCACTAACGTTTTGCAGCTAAAAGAAGTGGCGACGAGCCAAGACCAAGCCAAAACAAATATAACGCAAACTTTTGAATTTTCGGAGACTCGAGCACTTTGTGCGAACTGGCGAAGCAAAATTCGGAAGTATGCCTTTGCCTAAGCCATTACTTTTAACTGCTGTTAGCCGTTCGGTTTTTTATGCTCTATATTTCTAATAAATTTTTTAATTTCTTTTGTAAATTTTCTATTTTTAGATGTTAATATTACAACACCCGACTTTCCATAAATGCCATATAATGCTTCCGCACCTTTATCAAAAATTGGATAAATTTTATTAACATTAATTTCATTTAGTTTTTCTAGAATGAATATATATTCTGGATTTTTATTTAAATCTAAAATTACAGATTTGTTTTTTGTATAATTCAACGCAAAAAGTATTTTCACGCCACAATTATTTCCATTTCTATCAACAGTTTCAGAATATAATGAACTACTGTGACTTGTAATTATTTTAGGTTTAAATTCTGTATAAATTGAGTCAGAAATAATTTTTTCACGAATCAATTTTATTTTCAATTCATTTGATTCGGCAGCTTCAAATGAAGTTTTCCATTGAATGTTCTTTGCTTTTAAATCGCAACTATCGGCAACTTTATCCTGACTAAACGATAGATAGTTTATAAATAAGATTAACAGAAAAAAAAATGATTTCATTTTAAATTTAGATTACTTTTTTATGTGTTCCGCCAAACTGACGGCTAACGTGTTGCAGCTAAAAGAAGTGGCGACGAACCAAAACCAAGCCAAAACAAATATAACGCATACTTTTGAATTTTCGGAGAAAATTCGGAAGTATGCCCTTGCCTAAGCCATTACTTTTAACTGCTGTTAGCGGTAGTTTTTATTTAAAAATTTCTTTAAATTCATCAATATAGCTAAATTGTATATCACCTAAATCTTTCAATTCAGTTGAGATTGTTTTTTTAAGTTCTGAGTAATTCTTATGATATGCTTCAGATATTTTTATTATTTTCTTATCATCTTTTATAAAATATAAATATTCAAATCTACCTGATCTAGAACTTATCAATGAAGTTTGGTAACCTTCAAATTCTTTAATTTTAAATTCTCTCTTTAAGCCTAATAAATTTTTCTTTGTAACTTGATTATTTTGAATTGTTAGTTCAATTATTTGAGTTCGTAATTCTCCAAATACAAGCCATGTCCAAGTAAAAAGAAATAAAATGCTCATATAAACATCAATCCATCTGATGTCTTCAAATTTTATTGGTAAATTATCTGATAATATGTAGATTAAAACAGTTGTTAAAAAAATGGTTAAAAAAATAATAAGGAAAGCCCTAAGTTTAAGTTTTGATTTCAATTTTCCTATTTTAAGATTTATTTCGGTGGTAAAATTACCGCTAACGTTCTGGCGCTACACGAGGTTTGGGATTAAATATGCGAGGTTTTTCGGTTAAACACAAATTTTCCAAGTACAAAACCATCTTTAAATTCAGCCAAATGCCCAAATCTCGTGTAACGGCTGTTGGGCGATCGTAATTTTATTTAGTTAGTTTCTCTATTTCTATGAGAGATTTGTATATTCCATCATAATAATTATCTTTTTTAAAATTCGGAATCATAATTTCTGACACAATTCTTTCACAGTTCAAGTCAGTTAAATATTTTTTTGAAATTTCGGTGGTAGATATTCTCAACAGTCTCAATTTTTTACTAAAAACTATAATTACACCACTTTTTTGAAAAATCCCACCAATTTTCCAATCTATAATTTTATTATTTGCAAATTCGTCAATATTTCCGTGTGGATATAATTCATCAATTGATAAAATTAAGATTTCCATTCGGTTTTTATTTCTAATTTCTTTTGCAATTTTTACTATATTTTCTCTTTGTTCGATTGAGAATACAGAATCAATTTCAACTAGATTTGAATGCGGTAAAATGTATGGAGTTTTATTTAGGTAACTGTCGCAAGTTTTACTTAATTCTCTCGTTAGTTTATAATTTAAGGAATTAAAATCTGCTATGAAATTTTTACGATTTGTTTTTACGTTTTGCAGTAAATATTCGTTTAGTAACTTTGAATATATTTGAACTTGTTTTAATTCAATTGTGTCTGTTTCATTGTATTTATGCTTTTTTATTGAGTCACATATTTTTAGTGACAAATCCGAAAAAGTTTGTCCGTTTGAACTTAAGCTTATGAAAACTAAATAAAGTATAATTAGAAATTTTTGGTTTCTCATTTTCGGTTTTTTGATTATGTCGCCCAACGTGTTGCAGCTAAAAGAAGTGGCGACGAGCCAAAACCAAGCTAAAACAAATATAACGCAAACTTTTGAATTTTCGGAGAAAATTCGGAAGTATGCCCTTGCCTAAGCCATTACTTTTAACTGCTGTTATGCGTTGTTATTTTATTAGGTAAGATATTCCTTTTGAAAATTCTTTTTCAATTTTATCGTTTGATAAACTGTCTTTAAAAATATATTGATTGATTGATTCAGGAGTAAATAGTTTTACCACAATATTTTTACTATTATTAAATAACACAAGGTTTGTCCAAGATGCTCCAGGTTTAATGAATAGCCCAAAATAAGTTATTGTATCACCAATATTAAAATTTTCAAACATTAAGTTTCTTAAAAAGTAGATATCAGTTGTTGCTTCATGATGATTAGGTTTCATAAAGCTATCATACTCAAAAGTTTGCAGTGTAACAGTTAATTCTAAATATGTCTCTATTCTGTCTATTTCATCGTCATCAACATCACCGTACCTAACAATATTACCTAACTTATCAAAATATCTGTTGCGTTCATTAATTTTATAGTCAATAATTTTTCCTTTGATAATTCTTAAAGGAATTTTATTATTGCTTATTTCCATAAAGCTAGGCTTTAAGGGTTTTGGTGTTCTGAAAATGTCAAATATTCCCATTTCGTTTTGTGGGTTTTTATAATAACGCATAACGTTTTGTGGCTTTGCATCTGTTGCGAAAAAAATGCAATTCCGTTTGTTAATTTACTGTTTTTTATTCTTGTTTTGCCGTTTGTTTATTCACTATCTCCGCAATAGTGCAAAACCACTGTTGTAGCCAGTTTTTATTTTTTATCCAATTTTTAAGTTGAATTCCATTTTCAATAGTGTATGGATTATCTTTTAAAATAACCCAATGAAAATAACCTACCTTGAAGTCAGCATTGAAGTCAGAAATTGAAATATTTTTTATGACTTCAAATTCATAGCTTTCGTCTATTTCTTCCAAATACCATTTTCCATACAAGTAAATAGATAGAGGATAGTTTCTAATTGGTTGGCCAATTAATTTTTCTTGAATGTATTGAATCTTTGCATTTCTAAAGTCTTTAAGCGTTGGTTTTTTCTTTGAGTTAATATCTGATAGAATGACTAAATTTAGACCAAACTCTGTTTCTTTTTCATCTTCAATAATCAAAGAACCACCATAGTTTCCATTATTTAATTTATAAATAATTAAATCACCCTTTGTGAAAATAGAATTATATAATTTTTTTTTAACGCGAACTTTAGCTCTTTTTTTTTGTACTGAAATTTTTTCTATAAACTCATTCAATTTTTTCTCTCTTTCAAAAATATCGTCCGAATTAGAATCTAATTCTTTCCAAAGTTTTAAGTCACTTTTTGAATTTACTATTTCTTTTACTTTTTTAAATACATTATCATCTAAAGATTTACATTGCCATTGAAAATCAGCTAAAGCAAACCAAAAATCATTTGAATATTCGTCAGAGTCATAACTTTCATTATGAGCTTTAATAATTCTCTTGGTTATAGTTTTAACATCTATTCCTTGATTATATAAATCAAAAAATTCGATTTCTAAATCCATGTAAATATCATTTTCCGAAATGTCAGTTCCAAATGTTCCCATGTTCTTGATTTTGCATTAAAATTGGCTACAACGTTTCGCGGCTTAAAAATTGTGGCGTAAATTCAACACCAAGCCATTACAAATATAACAAAACATTCCATTCAGCAGCGGATTTTCCGTAGGAAAATCCGAAAGCAGCCATATTTTTAAACCGCTGTTGTAGGCTGCATAATATTTTCAGAACGTAAAAACTCAACGCAAAGTTTATCGGCAAAGTTTGGATTGTCACGCAAAGCATATTTTCACGCAACGTTTAGTTTCAGGTTTTAGTTTCACAGCGAATTTTCCCGAAAACGTATTTTCAGCACAAAGTTTATCGACAAAGTTCGGTTCGGTTTTCAATTTTCTCGCAAGATTTTTAGTAAAAATTTATTCAGAAAAAATAGGAGAGAAGCCTTCAGCGTAAGTTCGGAAAATATGTTGCCTACAACGTGTTGCCGCTTGTGGCAGTTGCGTAAATTTATAACAAAAGATTACAAGTACAAAACTCCTCGTGGAATTTTCGGAGAAAATTCCGAACACAAGCGAAGCCTAGCAATTGCTACAAACGGCTGTTACCAGCTGTATTTTTTCTTAAAGAAATAAATAAAAAAACTATACCAGCCGCAATAAGCATAATACTTGCTCCGATGTCTTTTGGGAAACTATCAATTTCTTTCATGAAGAATAAAGTTTTTCCATCTGGACTTAATTTCATTTTAATAAAATTCTTGTCAAGATTTTTACAATATCCCTTTCCAATTTTTTTCGAGATAGTTAATTCATTATAATTTAATTTTATAAAAGTATTTCTAGAATTAATAGATTCACAATCTCTTGGTTTTTCAATTACTTTAACTATTACATCGTTTCCGTTTTCATAATTATGAGTATTCTCTATATTTGTATATATACCCATAATTCCTAATAAAATAGGAAAGAATGAAGCATAAGTCAATGCTTTGACTTTTAAAAGTTTTTTTGAAATTTGATTACTCACGATGTTTTTTTAATATTGCTGGTAACGTTTTGCAGCTACCCGAAGGGCGGGACTTTTACCACAAAACTTGATTTGAAAAACTAATGTTCCATTAACCACAAAACTGTCTTTGGAACACGAAACCCCGCCTTTTGTGTAGGTGCTGTTATAGGGCGTTTTTCTTGTCATTCGTCAAGTTGTTTAAGCAAATAATTGAGTTCAGAATAAGGTGCAGTATTGTCTGTTTCCCATTCTTTTTTATTATTTATTCTTGTCTTTATCGCTTGGATGCTCTCAGGACGGTTTTTCTGTAAAACATTAAATACTAAATCTCTGCTGGGAAAATCTATTGGGTCGTAATACATCCATATATTAATTAAAATTTCTAACTCCTCAGGTTCTGTCACCTTGTCAAGTGATTTAAGACTGTTGGTCATTAAATCTTTGTTGTCTTGAGAGTCTGTTGATTCTTGATGCTTAACATAGTCGTCAAATACTTTCTTAATTGTTTCAATAGGCTTGTCAATTTTTTCTATATCCTTTTCTATTTTATCACATTCGTCACCCCAACATTCACGGCAAGGCTGGTCAAATTTCTCAAAGTTTGTTTGCTTGTCTCCTGTTACAAATAAATTGTCTGAGGTAAAACTGCTTGAATATGTTGTAATAAACCTTCCTAAGCCTTTTTCTTTATTTGTCCAAAAGAATTTGAAGTCTTGTTTTTCGTCAGAGCTCTTCCATTTTGCTTTTAGGAAAATCGTATCATTTAGTTGAGCTGATTCTAATATTTCAAAATCATAATCTTCTTGTTGTCCGTGCAGTAATAATTCAAAATGGTCTCTGTTGTTGGAAATTGTCAACAACAAATTTCCTGCGTCACAAGAATTATATACAACAAGTTTTCCTTCCTTGTCTGTTAGTCTAACCCACTCCTTTGGAAATGAGTTTAGGTCAAAAGTCTCTTTTTTTGTCTCCTTACATGAAGTAAAAAGAAGTAAAAATGATATTGTCAGTCCTAATATTTTCATCTGTTACTGTCGTCTTTTAAAATGCCCTATAACGTTTTGCGGCTAGCGAAAGTGGCTTTGATTTATCACTGACCATAACAAATATAGACAAATTTTCGACTCATAGAGGTTTTTCCGAAGGAAAAACCAAGCCCAAGCCATTTTTGCTAACCGCTGTTGTGTGTAGTGCTTGTATTATTTACTTAACTCATCTATTAAAGTAAAATTATTAAATTTTGTTTTTTTATAATTAATAATTTTTGGTTCAGACTTCATATTTTTTATGTTATAAACTAATAAAACATCAGAAATTGGAATTTTAAATAAGTCATCATAATATTCAATTGCGAATTCTTTTCCATTAAGTTCGATAATTCTTTGAGTTTTTGGAAATTCATATTTTGAATAACTTGCTTTTGTTTTCCTAATAGTTCTTTTTTCAATCTCATTAAATGGAATTTTGGAAAAAAAGCTTTTTTCACGTAATGTTTTTAAGTATTCAATAACAACTGATGTTATAACTCCAAAAAAAGACATTCCAATAGCAAAAAAAATAGGATAGAACAAAACATTCAAATTTTTATATAAACCAGAAATAATAGAAAAAATAATTGCTAAACCACCGAATATTGAAAGTAACAAAATCAGTTGGTTAATAATTATTTTATTATTTGTAATTGTATGTGTTTTTCTTGTTCTGTTCATTTCGTTTTTTGCATTACACACAACGTTCCTCGGCTAAGCACAAGTGCCCGCCTCGTCTCTATTAGAGTGCAATTTAAGAATTATTTTCAATATTAAACTATGTTTTCAGGTAAGCACTATTTTAGGGCATTTGGCTTAACCGAT
>PKEA01000022.1 GCA_002862805.1 Flavobacteriaceae bacterium
TTTATTCTTATTTGCTGAACCATTGTCATAAGTTATTTTTTTTTCGCCAACTTCTAACATAAAGTTTGGACAAAATTTAACCATTTTAATACCAATCTCTTCTCCAAAAGATCTCATTTCTTCATGGTTGGTCAAATCAACTTTATCTCTATTACTAAATTTAGAGCTATGGTTTTGATAACTATCTAACATGCATACTCCTAAAGCCATTTTATAGTCTTCATAAGAATCTGTTTCTTGATTCATTTTCTTCTTTTGAATACAATCACAAGTTTCTTCAGCAATTTTAGAAATGATAGCGTCTTTTTTTTGTGCAAATGAAATTTGAGTTATCAATAATAGAAAAAATATTGTTTTCATACTATTATAAATCTTGAGCATTAGCTATTAATTCAGCAATGTCTAATACTTTAACTTCTGCTTCTTTTTCTTTGAACTTAACTCCGTCAGTCATCATAGTATTACAATATGGACAACCTGTTGCTATAATGTTTGGTTGAGTTTCTAATGCATCTTCAGTTCTAAGTACATTTATGTCCATGTCTCCTTTTTCTGGTTCTTTAAACATTTGCGCTCCTCCTGCACCACAACATAATGCCGAGTTTTTACTCCTTTTCATTTCTACGACATTTGCATTAGTAAGTTTTAAAATATCTCTAGGGGCATTATACTCATTATTAGCACGTCCTAAATAACATGGGTCATGAAATGTTATACGTTTATCTTTATAAGTATCTCTATTAATATTTAAACGCCCTTCATCTATTAATTGATTAATAAATTGTGTATGATGCATTACTTCATAAGTACCTCCTAAGCCAGGATATTCATTTTTTAAACAATTAAAAGAATGTGGATCACAGGTGACTATTTTTTTTACTTCATAAGCATTTAGTATTTCAATGTTCATCATCGCTTGCATTTGAAATAAAAATTCGTTTCCAGCTCGTTTTGCAACATCACCAGTACAACTTTCCTCTATTCCTAAAACTGCAAAATTAACATTGGCATTATTGAGTATTTTAACAAATGCTCTTGTTATTTTTTTTGCTCTATCGTCGAAACTACCAGCAGAACCAACCCAAAATAAAATTTCTGGTTGTTTTCCTTCCGCCATCATTTCTGCCATAGTTGGCACAATTAAATTTTCAGCCATATTTTTTTGTTAATCTGTTAATGTTTTTATTCGTGATGTTCGTCATCAAATACTTGAATCGTAACTTCTTTATCTACTAAATCGGTGAATTTACCTCTATATCTTGTTGCTTTAACCAAATGATTATCAATCCAATGGTAATTTCCACCTCTTGGTTTTCCCATAACCATTCCATGAAATTTAAATCCATGCTTGTTTAACCAGTTTTCAGTAACCTCTCTATGTGCTTCAGTTCTTGATGTAAAAAAGCAAATTATATGACCTTCATCATACCATTTATTAAGTGTTTTTAATGCATCAGGATAAACTTGAGCAGTTGCCATTCTTTCAGGCTCTTCATTAGGAATATCGTCACAAATTGTTCCATCTATATCTATTAAATAGTTTTTAATTCCTTCTGCTAAAATAGGACTTAAAGATTCTCCATTTTCAGATATTGCTTGCAATTTGCTTTCAATTTCTTCTTTTTTCATTGTAGTTGTGTTGTAGTTATTTCGATTTAATCTTCTGATTTCCAGTTTAAACGATCCATTTGGTTGTATTGCCAAGGAGCACCGTTATTTTCAATATTAGTCATCATACTGTTTAGTTCGGTTGGTGCTGCACTTTGCTCCATTACTAAATAACGTCGCATATCCATAATAATTGACAATGGACTAATATTTACAGGACATTCTTCAACACAAGCATTACAAGTTGTACAAGCCCAAAGTTCCTCAGGAGTAATGAAATCATTTAATAATGATCTTCCATCATCTACAAATATTCCTTTGTTTGCATCAATATTTTTACCAACTTCTTCTAATCGATCACGTGTATCCATCATGATTTTTCGAGGAGAAAGTTTTTTACCTGTTTGATTTGCCGGACAAGATGAAGTACAACGACCACATTCTGTACATGTATAAGCGTTTAATAATTGTACCCAATTTAAATCTTGCACGTCTGAAGCTCCAAATTTTGCAGGAATAGCATCTGGATTTGCAGGAGCTGCAAAAGGATCTGCGGTTGGATCCATCATCATTTTTACTTCTTTAGTAACACTTTCTAAATTATCTAATTTTCCTTTTGCATTTAAATCTGCAAAATAAGTATTTGGGAAAGCTAATAATATGTGTAAATGTTTAGAAAAATATAAATAGTTCAAGAATACTAAAATACCAGAAATATGCAACCACCATGCTCCTCTTTCAATTAAGAAAACAACATTATTACTCATTCCATTAAAAATAGGTGCAATAAATTGAGAAATTGGGAAACTTCCCGCTTGATGATAATGGCTAAAGCCGCCTTCAACAAATTGTAAATGTAAATCGGCAGCATTCATTATTAAAAACAATGACATTAATACCATTTCAAAATATAAAATAATATTACCGTCGTTTGTAGCATAACCTTTCATTTCAGGATTTGTAAAACGTTTTAACTTTATAACGTTTCTTCTCAACCAGAAAACAACAACCGCTACAAGTACTAAAAAGGCAAGTATTTCAAATGAACCTATTAATACATCATAAACAACTCCTAAAGAAGAGAATACTCTATGTGTACCAAATAATCCATCGATAACAATTTCTAAAACTTCAATATTAATTATTATAAAACCAACGTATACTATAATATGTAATACACCAGCAATTGGTCTTTTTATCATTTTAGATTGTCCAAGTGCAATCATAGCCATATTCTTCCATCTTTCAGAAGAATTGTCTTTTCTATTTACATCTTGACCAAGCTTGATGTTTCTAATTAGCTTTTTTACATTATTTGCAAAATAACCAGCTCCAATTACTAAAATTACAGCAAATAAAATATTATCTAAATAACTCATAATATATAATAAATTAGTCTTTTTTAGTTTCAGTTGGTTCTACATATGGTTTATTTTTTTTACCAAATACAGAAACATTTATATAACGTGTAGGGTTTAATCTTAAATCTTGTAAAAGTAATTCTAATTCACTTGAAGCTTTTGTAAAATTATTGTACATAGCTTCGTCTTTCATTAATTTACCCATTGTACCATTTCCTTGTTCCATATCAGCTAAAAGTTTGTCAACATTTGCTAATGTTTTTTCTAAATTTTTAACTGTTTTTCCAAGGTTTGCATTGGCTAATGAATCTGAAATTACTTCAAAATTAGAAACTGTTTTATCTAAACTTGTAAACGTATGATCTAATTTAGATTTATTTGTAGCTAATAATTGATTAAGGTTTTTAGAAGCGCCACTAAATTCGGTCATTGTAGAATTTAATTCTGAAATTGTATTTTGAAGATTAGCTTTTGCTTTTTCGTCTAAAATGTCATTTACATTTTCAAATAGTATATTAGCATTTTCTAAAAGTTTTTCAATTTTATCTTTAAGTGGTTCAATTTGAACAGCAAGTGCATCGGTTAAACCTAATTTTGAAGAAGCTTTTAAATAATCACCCGAAGCAGCTTCGCTTTTATCTTCTAGATTTAAATTGATTGAAATTTGTCTTCCACCAACTAAACCAGAGTCATAAATTTCTGCGATACTCGATTTTGAAATTGGAAAATCGGTAGAGATTTGAAGTTCTACTAATAATTTACCATCAGGATTAATGGAAATACTATTTACTTTACCAATTTTTAGTCCATTTAAAGTAACAGGTGCAGAAGATTCTAGTCCCGCAACGTTTTCATAAACCACGTACAATTTTTTATTTGTATCAAATAAATTTTTACCTTTTAAAAAACTATATCCCCAAAAAAACAATAAGATGGATGATATAACCAATATGGCTGTTTTAATTTCTCTAGTTAATTTCAAAATTTTCTATTTTTAACAAAAATAAACAATATTTTATTTTATTGCGTCTGAAACGCTTATTTTTACTCCATCTTTATAAGCAACTAAAAATGCAGAGCTATAACCTTTATCTTTTGCTTCTGTTAACCTTAATTTTGCATCATTGTAATTATTTTCAATTCCATAAAAGTATTTATATAATTTACCCGATTGCTCTCTAGAAATATTATCTAAACCTTTAAAATTAGATGAAGATGTTTCTAGTTTTGTTCCACTAGCTGAAATTTGAACTTTAAACACAATTCCTTTGTTAGGTACTGTTTTTACCACTGGTTTTTCTTCATTTACAACTTTTTCAACTTCTTTTTTAGTCTCAACAACAATACTTGAAGATGAACTTGGGTTAAAATATTCCTTTTTATAAGAAAAGATAGCATCAGCAATTGCTTTTGCAACTTTATCCTGTCCGTCATCTGAATTTAAAAAATTTCCTTCTTCAACATTTGAGATAAATCCTATTTCAATAAGTACACTTGGCATATAAGAAGCATCTAAAACCCATAATGGAGCTTGTTTAACACCTCTATCTTTTCTGTTTAAAGTATTTGTAAAGTTTGATTGCACTTTTGCAGCTAAATCTATACTTTGATTTAAATATTCCTCTTGAAGAATCTTAAGTCCAATAAGAGTTTCTGGTTTATTAGGATCAAAACCGTTATATTTTTCTTTATAATCCTTTTCTAATAGAATTACCGAGTTTTCACTTTTTGCCACATCTAAATTAGTAGTACTACGTGTTAAACCCATTACAAAAGTTTCTGTACCATAAGGTCCAAAGTTTTTTACTCCATTACAATGAATGGAAACAAATAAATCGGCATCGGCTTTATTAGCATTATTCGCTCTATCTTTTAGTTCTACAAAAACATCAGTCTTTCTGGAATAAACAATTTCAATTTCTGAGTCTTTATCTAATAAATCACCCACCTTTAAAGTAGTTGCTAGTGCAATTTTCTTTTCAATATTTCCATGATAAACTGTTCCATAATCTTTTCCACCATGCCCAGCATCTAAAACAATTTTAAATTTTGATTTAGATTGAGCATTAATTTGGTTTGAAAAAATGAAAGAAATACTTAAAAGAAATATCTTTAAAAAGTGATTTTTCAAAAAATTCATATTATTAGTTTTTAGTAACATCGTTATAATTATATTAAAATCTTATTTTTGCAAAAAAATATATTGTAAGTTTGACACTTCAAAAAGTGAGCCAAATTTTTACAAAAATACTATTATTAGCATTGCACACAAAGTTATTTCATATCGTTTTATCCGCATTTTTTCTAATAATTGGAATTATTCCTGCATATTCTCAGGAAACTCCTAAAAATGAAACATTTAGCGTAACTAAAATAGGAACAGAAGAAGCTAAAGTTTCTATTGAAAAAGATTCTGTAAAAAAACAAAAAAATATTCTTGAGGGTATTGTTAAAAGAAAAGCTCTAGATTATGAAAAAATGGATCAGGTTAAAAAACAGCTTACTTTATATAATCAAGCCGAACTTTATTATACCGACATTGAGTTAAAATCTGGAATTATTGTTTTAGATTATGAAAAAAGCGAAGTTTATGCGGGACGAATAAAAGACAGTGCAGGAAATTACACACAATATCCTATTTTTAAACAGGGTAATAATATAATTGAACCTGATTCTATTCGTTTTAACTTTAAAACTAAGAAAGCTTTGGTTTGGAACTCTAGAACCAAGCAAGGTGAATTAAACATAAAAGCTGAGATTTCTAAAAGAGAAAATGATTCGGTTTATTTTATGAAAAATGCAAGAATCACCACTTCAAAAAACAT
Source organism: Flavobacteriaceae bacterium (assembly GCA_002862805.1). Taxonomy (GTDB): domain Bacteria; phylum Bacteroidota; class Bacteroidia; order Flavobacteriales; family Flavobacteriaceae; genus Flavobacterium. The sequence continues at coordinate 5,795 of PKEA01000022.1, forward strand.
AGATGATCCTGAATATTATTTTTTAATTAGAAAAGTAAAATTTGTACCCAAGAAAAAAGTTGTTGCAGGATTAACAAATCTTGTAATTGCTGATGTTCCTACTCCTATTGGATTACCTTTTGCATATTTTCCTATGACAGAAGAGAACACTTCTGGTTTTATTTTACCAACTCCTGGGCAATCTAATAAACAAGGTTACTTTCTTCAAAATGCTGGTTATTACTTTGCATTAAGTGATTATTATGATTTAGCAGTTTTAGGTGATTATTATACTAATGGAAGTTACGCACTTCGTGCTGAAAGTAGTTATGCAAAACGTTATAAGTTTAATGGAAGATTAAACTTTAGATTTGAAAATAACATACAAAGTGAAAGAGGTTTTGATGATTATGTTAAATCTAAACAATATAACATTCAATGGTCACATGCTCAAGATTCAAAAGCGGCTGCTAATTCTAGGTTTTCTGCATCTGTTAACTTAGGTAGTAGTCAATACTATAGACAGTCAGTAAGTTTAGCTAATATTGGATCTAGTTTGAACAATAATATGAGTTCATCTATTTCATATCAAAAAACGTTTCAAACTGTTCCACAAGTAAACTTATCATTATCTGCTACTCACAACCAAAATACAAATACTGAAATTATAAATATGACCTTACCTACTCTTCAAGCAAGTGTAGATAGAATTTTTCCATTTGCTCCAAAAGACGGAATAAAAAAAGGTTTTATTAAAAACATTAACTTTCAATATAATTTGAGAGGAGAAAATAGGATAAGTACAAATGATTCTTTATTCTTCAAACCTCAAATGTTCAGAGATGCAAAATCGGGTTTTCAACATACAATTCCTGTTAGCACCAATT
>PKEA01000037.1 GCA_002862805.1 Flavobacteriaceae bacterium
TAAAAGAAAACAACAAAGAAAAAGAATTAGCTCAAATAATTGAATTACTAAGTACTAGTATACAGAAACCATCTAATTTTATTGATGAATACATAGATTACGCTTCAGACAAAAACAAAAAATTATTTCTTAAAGCACTTTGTAAGTTTTGGAAAAATACTAATCAAAATATTTGGGAGATAATCATGATTGATTTTTCTGATGATAAATGTATATATTATTTAAATTTAATGTTTTCTACATTAGATTTGAATACATTACATAGCCTTAATGTAAGAGATAATTTATCCACTTATATTTCAGAAATAAAAAGTTTAAAATCATTTATTAATATTGATATTGAAATAAACACTTTTACAATAAATACAAATCTTAAATTTAAAAATATTGATTATGAAGGTTCAAGTATTATTTTGGATTCTATTTATAATAATAACAACTATGAAATCAATGAAAAAATGATAGAATTGTTTGTAAATCTTTACAAACAAAATAAATTAGATATTGACTTGCTTAAAGAGGCAAATTACACAACTATTAAAAAGTCAGGTGCTTTAAAACTCATTAAATACATCGACTTAAATATTGAATTTTATATCAAAACAGTTTTCTTAAAATTAGAAAATAATTGTCATGAGTCTGAAGAAATCATAATTGAATTGTTGAATGACAATTATGAAGATTTTGGTCCAGAATTAGCAATTGAGATTATTAATAAAAATCAAACACCAATACATGATATTTCGAAGTTAATACATTCCGAATTATGGGCTATCTTACTCAATGAAAATAAAATTGTTGTTTCTTGGAATAACTTATTATATTATTTCAGAGAGAAAAAAAGTTTTGATGATATATTAGTAAGATATTTAAATATTGAAGAAAATTATACTAAGCTTAAACATAAAATTGATAAAAATTTAAGTGAAGATTTTGACCTCATTGAAGAATTTATTGTAGAACTATTACAAAGTGTAATTTCAATAAATGCATATACTTTTTTAGTAAAAAACTTACCTGTCGACTATTGTTATTCAGAAAAGTTAGATAATTTTAGTGAAATTTCAATTGAAAAAATGAAAGTTTTAATTGAGAATAAGATAATTGCATTAGATATTAACAACTATAATTTTATAAAAAGCAAGTTTACAGTTTTACTACCAATTTTCTTAGAATCAAATATTACTGAATTTATTAATGATGTTGAAACTTATGAACTTGATAGTTCTGTTGCACTACAATTAATTGATTCAAGAGTTTTTACATATGACGAAAAAATTACAATCATAAATAATACTTCGGTTACAATAATTTCAAAAAATAAAGATCTTTCTAATAAAATATGTAAATTATTGACATATAATAAAAAAACTAAAATCAGTATTGATTTATTAAAAGATTTAATCACACAAAGTAATTCATTAGAAAATAAAATAAGGTTATTCAATAAATATCAAGATGATATTAGTAGTATTGAGCTCAAAAGTATTATAACTTTACTTGGCAGTCCCTATTCAGAAATTATAGAGGGCAAACAGCCAAAATTTGAAAATAAAGAATATAATATCGAATTTATTAATCAAAGAAAAAAAGATTATATAACCAAAACAAGTACTGTAGATGAAGGTAAATTCATAAAAGTTTTCACAAAACGTAAAGTTATTTAGAATTGACTAAATGGATGTCCATTAATTCATTAAATAATTTATTTGTCTACTAAATAGCTTGTTCAGTACTATGTTATAAGGTTAATCCATATATAACAAAGCTATGCAAATCAAATAAAAATCAATTCGAAAATGAAAACGCAACAACTAACGCGTCAAGAACTTTACGATTTAGTTTGGTCAAAAACACTGTCCAAATTAACTGAGGAATACGCATACACTAATGAAGGTATCAAGAAAATTTGTAAAGAATTTGATGTTCCTATGCCCGACAATGGATATTGGTCAAAATTAAAATTCGATCCTAATATCCAAAAAACGAAATTCAACCCTGTTTTTAGTAAAGAAAATAAAATCCAACTAACTATTCGAGAACAAGGTAATCTTGAAAATGTAGACCAAACACCACTGACAAGACGAACAAGAGAAATCGAAAGTAACGAAAAGGCTCCCCTGATAGTTCCTGGAAAACTAATAAACCCTGATATTCTCATTCAAAACACTAAGAAAATATTCGAAATAAGAAAAAAGGACAGATTTTACAGAGATGAAAAAATAGATGCGATTCATATGCCTGTGGAAGAGAAAAATTTTGAAAGAGCTCTTTTAATAATGGATACTTTTATTAAACTATTAAAGTTTCGAGGGCATAGTTTTAAAAGAGACCATAACAATTGGGGACCTCATATCAATGTAAATGATGTACTATTTTCATTTGCAATGAGAGAAAAAAACAAAAGAATTCCAGGCACTAAATTATACGAATCATCAACGTATGTACCAACAGGTATTTTAGTTTTAAAAATAGGTGAAAGCTACAAAGCTATGGAATGGTTTGATGGTGCTACTAAACTAGAAAAACAATTGGCAAAAATAGTTGCCAAGATTGAATTAGAAGCCCAAATAGAATTAGAATGGCGTGAAGAATGTAGATTACATGAAATAAAAAGGAAAGAAGAAGAAAAAATCAGAAAAGAATATGAATCTCGTAAAGAACTTGAATTTGATAAAACAAAAGAATTATTTAAAGCAGCGGAATATCACAACAAAGCTAATATAATACGAGAATATATCAAAAACATTGAACATCAAGCAACTGAAAAAAACAAAATAACACTAGAATTAGAAGAATGGCTCAAATGGGCTAAAGATAATGTCGATTGGTTTGATCCATTATTGAATAAAGAAGATAATTTATTTACAGAAAAAGATAAAGAAGAACTCATTTCCCCAAAAAAAACAAATAATACTTTTTACAGATATTAAAATCGGAAGGCAATCACGGAATTAATTTTACTAACAAAGTTTATCCATCCATGCCGCTGTAAAAAGAAACACTTGCTCAAATAACTAAAATAATTATTGATTAACATATTAAATTATCTCATTCACCTGCACAAAAACCGTCTTTAGTCCAAGTATTCCTAAAGCCACTTCTTTGTTTGCTTCATTTCGCTAATTTTACTAAAACTAAATACTATTGATTATGGAAAATCCATTTGAATTAATCATGGAAAGATTAGATAGAATTGAAAAAGCAATATCAAATCTAAAAACAGAAAATATAATTGTAGCAGAATCCAAACCAATGAATTTAAAAGAAGTAGTTGCCTATATGGGGACTTCTACATCTGCAATTTATAAGTTAACATCTACTGCAGAAATCCCACATTACAAATTAGGTAAAAAACTATTTTTTAAAAAAGAAGAGATAGATGAATGGATATTCGCAAATAAAGTCAAAACAAGACAAGACATAGAAAATGAAGCCAATGAATACATTGCTCGAAAACGAAATCCTTTCAGATAAATGTATTGCTATTTTAAAATAGGAACGCTTCGCTGAAATAGTTTCACCCACCCAGTCCAACGCTCCCCACCGCACTAGTGGTATTTTGTGTGTTTTTAGCACTTGTTTTCCCCACAGTAAGTCAATAAAAAAAGGCTCCCTGTTTTTCCAACCCCTCGCGCACAGTCCGCCTTTTTTTATCCACTTACACCCAATCCAAAAAACAAACGCTAAAAACACACAAAAACCACTCCCAAGCTATTATTACATAATAAACCTTATAATTCATTCCCAACACCCCACGCAGTCCCCCTGAAAGTTATAAGGGTTATTATGTAAAATATCCGCTCCCAGCCGCACCCACCCGAAAAAGAAAAGGAACGCTACCGCTAACGTAATTTTCATTGTTTTTTGAAGATGCTTCCCAATTCCAGTTCACACTCTCCACTGAACACTAAAAACTGAATACTGAACACTTTCAAAGCATCCTCAAAAATCAAACTATCACAAGAGTGTGTTTTTCTTTTTCCTCATCTTCACAAAGAAACATTGTCAAACCGAGCGTAGTCGAGGTCGTCTAGCAAAAAAAAGAAAACCACACCCTTGTTCACCAGTCCCGATTGAACACCCCTAAAACCCCATTTCATAAGAACATTTGGGGTAAACATTTTTACAAAAAAAAGGATTAAAAAGAAGCCAAAGGTTTGTTCCGGGTATTCAAAAAAGCAAGTTCAAGCCTTCGGTTCCGGATAAAATCTCCACCCTCATTTTCCAGTTCACTTATTTCCTGAACACTAAAAACTGACCACTGAACACTCCTCAGTTGGGTAGTATTTTACCAGTAAAACTTGCTTTTTTGAAACCCTCCACAAGGCAAGAGGGCTTTCTTTTTTTTCCTTTTTTCTTTTGCAAAAATGTGTGTGGGGCATCTCGGTTTCCAATCACATTTCGGGCAATCACGAAGGAAAGACGAAGGAAGTTAACCTGTTAAATCCTTGTATTATGGACACAATTTTTATTAAAACCCACCAACCTGGGGCGCACTATGCCAAACCGCACTTTTTCGTATTATCAAAAGGACTGAATAGCGGAAAACCAAGCAATGAACCTTTTACAAACAGCTTTGTTTTAGTATTTCAAACCGAAGCGCAAAAAGAGGACATTTTTTGGATAGCCATGAGCCTATGGAAATCCAAATTCTGGATGCCTTTTCTTCGCGGTTCGGTTATTCCGTTCTTATCTCTCTATGAATTCAAAAAAGAGTTCAATCCAAAAGCAACCCGATTGATGCGTGAACACGAGCTGCACCATAAAAACATCCAAGCGCTCAAGCTGCTGCAAGAACAAGAAGCTCACCACGCAAAAAACATCCACTTAATCAACGAAATCCGTAACGCCATCTTACTCCGTTACAGAAACAAATAACACAAACCTGGCCCCGATGGGCTAGGTTTTTTCATTTCATCAAATTTCCAAAAACAATCCCTATCCCGAAGCAAAACAATACATAACGGCAATATAAACGCACCAATTAAATAAAATTGGAAAAAGCGATGCAATTGGGTATAAAACCAAAAAAAGCCCCTGAAATAGGAGCTTTTGATTGCAATTTTTAAGCAAATTTAGGTTTATTGAACCCTGTCTTCCTGTGGAACTCTCGGTTCGTCGTCATCTTGTACAGCGGTTTGCGATACTGCCGACAATACACCACCGCCCAAAACCAAATAACCTGCAGCTGCAACTAATCCAGCCGGCAATGCAATTGGTGAAGCGATGATAGTTCCTCCAACAGTTGCCAAGGCTAAACCAATTGTTCTCAATACTTTGAAAAACTTTGGTGTTGGAGCTTTTACTCTTTGAACGATATTCATTTCATTACTTTTCATGTTCGTGATTTTTAAAGATGGATAATTCTAATTTTTGTACTCGGTGTTCTAAATAATCTACTTTTTGGTTCAGTAAATCACTGCTACTTTTGAACTCGGTTTTAATTAATAATGCCATGGTTTTTACTTCAACAAGGTCTTTTTCCATTCTTTTGAAATCTGTGTGCAATTGTTTGATAAAATAGGCTACAACCGATAATAATAAGCTTATTAAACTTCCAAAAAGTACCATTAATTGTGGAGCTTGTTCCATGGCATTACAAGTTTAAAATTGGAAATTGTTTTCGATACTAATCTTGTTTGCTTTGTTCTTTGCTAATGCAACTAGCTTAGGATAAATCATTTGGTAAGCCATAACACTTTGCGTAACTCGGTAATCGCCCTGGATAAGTTGGAACCCAAATCCACAAAGCGGACATCCTGCAGTATCTTCAATCGTATTTCCTGTATGGATATACACATAACTGAAATTTGGTAAACCTGTAATTTCAATCATACCTTGGTGAACTTTTCCAAATGCTTTTTTGTAGTTGACATTTTTTGCACCCCAAGTATTAAGCTGCAGTGAATAGGTTCCAGTAGGTATGGCAGTATGTTCCTTGATTTTTTCTGTTCGTATTTTATCCTCTAGTAAATAGCATTGAAATACTCCGTTGATATATAATTGGCTTAAGGTACTTTGTTTGCCCTGTGCTACGCGAATGATTTTTGTTTCCATGGGAATTGAATTAGTAAGTTAAAACAAAAAATCCCCCAGAACTTCTGAGGGATTTGTAAGTAGGATTCTTAAAATGCGTCCTCAATTTTCAAGCAGTTTCCACTTGCAAATAAGTAATAGTTTGAACCTACTTGTTGGTAGAACTCAATTCCAATACCTTGAAGAACGGTAACATCTGTTGATGGCGTGATACCATTTGGCAAAGTTGCTGTAATGGTAGTTGCAGTTGCAGGAGCATACAAGTCTAAGAAACCACTAAATTGAACATCACTCACTTCATTTTGTGCTGTGTCAATAGGATCATAACTATTCGTTACAGCATTGTAAGCAAAGTCACTCACAACAGAAAGCGTGTGAATCAATCTAAAGTGAGTAGCACCTGCAGGAGCATTAATCAAATT
>PKEA01000043.1 GCA_002862805.1 Flavobacteriaceae bacterium
TTTATATGATATTGCGTAATCTGAAACAATTGTTGTTGTTTTACCATTGTCGTCAAACATGGTAACGGTTATTCCGTTTGGAAATTCAGTAAAAGCGTTTTTAATGTTACTGTAATCTAACATTTTTGGGCTTTTTAAAATGGACTTTATTTTTCCTGAATCGGTATATTTTAGATTTATTGAATCTGCTTCACCCGCAGGTATAAAAGAAGATTGATTTAATTTTTGAACATCTTTAATACTCGTCTCGCATGAAAAACACATAGTCACGATAGATATCGTGACTATGGTTTTAAATATATTTTTAAATGATTTTTTCATTTATAATTTTGGTACAGTTATGCTTCCGCCAACCCAGCAATTAAATGCTATTCTTTGCCCTGCTTTACCAGATTCGAAAATCTCAGTTCTTGATGGTGCAGCAGCTCTATAACTAGCAGCTAATTTTGATGCAGTTCCTTTTAAAGAACTGTCTGCTTTTCCGGCTTTGTCTGCTTCATCAGCCGCTAGCCAGTACATTGCTCTTTTTTCAAAAGGATTGCTTCCGCAGTCGTTAATGCTGCTTCCATATAATTGAGCAATTAATAAATATGCTTTACCATAAGAAGGTTTTACAGCTAAAGCTTTTCTAGCATAAGCTCTTGATTGAGATTTGTTAGATTTGCTATACATTGTTGCCATACGATAATAAACAAATGCTTTTTTAGAATTGTCAGTAAACATTTCTGCAGCTTTGTTAAAATAGTCAACAGCTTTTGAAGTGTTTTTTCTTTGTAATTCAACAATTCCTAACTTATACGCAGCGTCTGCACTTGGGTTTAGTTTGTAAAGTGCTTCAGATATTTTAGAGAAAAGTGGATCTCCATCGCACTCTTTAGCTTCTAATCTGTCGGCAGCTCTCTTTAGCCAAAGTTCGTTGTTTTTATTTTCCTCAAAACCTTTTTGGTAGAAAGGAATAAGTTTTTCACAAGTAGATAATTCAACAATTTTAGAATCCATACTTCCCATAACAGTTGAAAAAGCTTCTAAATTAATTTCATATTTATTTTTAGCTCTTTCTTCTCTACTGTCTAATACTTCTCCAGCTTCTTCTTTAGCTAATAAAATATCTTTAGCGTCAGATAGCTCTTTTTCTTCTTCCGTTAACTTTTCAGAAATATCATCGTATTTATCAAAAACTTTTTGTAAAGTAATTCCTTTAGTATTTGCTTCATAGTCGTTTACAAATAATTCAAAATAAGTATATAAAGCTTTAGGTGAATCAAAATTTGCAATATCTGTTTTAAAGGCATTATCTAATAACTTGTATGCTTCATCTTTTGTTCCAATATTGTTTTCGAACAAAGCCATTGCTTTTTTCATTCCATTTCCTGCGCCATTATTTGGAAAATTTTTGTCGTGTTCATCATATAATTTAATTAAATCACGAACATATTTTTCCTTGTCAGCAGGAGTTGCTGCTTTATCTATAGCTTGGTTAATAACAAATTCACCATAAGTATATATTCCATTATGAAAAGAAGGGCAATCTTTTCTTAAAGTGTTTAAGTATTCGTAAGCAGATGGATCTTTAGCTTTTGCAGAAGAAGCCATTAAGCTTAAAGTTTCTGTACAAACTTCTGGGCTTTGAGCTTGTGCAAAAAAACCAGTTGCTATAGCAAATAATAATGTTAATTTCGTTTTCATCTTTAATCTGTTCAAAATTTATTAATCTATTTTTCTTTTTCTAAACCACTTATCACTTAATGACAAACCAATACTTAAGTTAAAGTAATTTTCTTCTATTAAGCCGTTTGAAGTAGTTCCTTTTTTACCAAATTCAACACCTATGTTGATTTTTGAATAACCTATAGGTAGTCCTAGTCCAAAATTCATGCCATAATCGTTTATACTTTCATTTTGTATTATTAATCCTGTTTTTTCATATCTAAAACCAGCCCTATATACTATTTTGTTAAAATAGTTTGAGTAAGAGTCGAATTTTGGGATATAATATCCACCAATGATATATTTTTGAGAATTTTCGTAGCTAGACGATACAGATGTAGATGTGAAATCAGTAAATCTATTGTTTTGATTACTACTGTTTTGGAAGGTAATTTCTGTTCCAATAAGCCATTTGTTTGTCTCACCTATACCGGCTCCGATCGAAAGTTTAGAAGGGATTACTAATTTAGAATCAGGAACTTCAATGTCTCTAGGATTGATTACATATTCGGTTCCTGTAATTGAACTGTAAGTTACTGTGGCAATATTTCTTTCGTTGGCAGAATTTAGTTTTACTTCAGGATTATAAGTTATACTTGAATATAATTTTAACTTTTCAGTTATTTTTTTATTATATAAAGCTCCAAAACTTACTGATATTCCACTTATTGTTGAAGTGTTTTTTTCTCTTGTTCCATATTGTACATTACTTATTGATTCTATAGCAATGTTTTCAATACTTCCAAAATTATAATGTATGTCTGCTCCAACACTAATGTTCTCGTTAAACGAATAAGCTGTTCCTATGAATAATCTGTTGATGTTTCCAATTCCTTTAAAGGTGTTGTTTCTTTCGGCATCGTCTGATTCAGTTATACTGCTACTTATTTTGTAACCAATTGAACTATATGGCATAAGCCCAAAAGCTGCTCCAAATTTTCCCATAGGTACACCTACAGATATATAGTCTAAAGTTGTTCTTTTAGCATTTTCTTCAGATTCAGTATTACTTAATTTACTAAATGTTGATGTTCCTCCAACTCCAAAAGTTGTAAGTCTTAAGTTAGAATATGATGCAGGGTTTAATAAGTTAAGACTTATACTGTCTCCAGCGAAACTTAAGCCACCCATTGCTTTAGCGTCTTCAGTACCTCTAAATTTAACATCTCCAAGACCATAAAATGAATAAGGTGAAGAAGTGTTTTCTTGCGCGAAGCCTATAAACGATGTTAATAAGCCGATAATAACGATTATTTTTTTAGTCATTTTTATTGTTACAATAGGTGTATAAATTGTTCAAACTTTCCAATAAGAAATTTGAATTCGCAAATATGGTGTTTTTTAAACTTTTAGCCAAAAAAACTGCGTCTCCACCTGTTAAAATTATTGTTAAATCTTTATTTAGTTCTTTATATTGAGTTATAAAGCCATCAATTTCATTTATAACACCATTAATTACTCCAGAATAAATAGATTCTGAAGTGCTTTTTCCAATTAAAAAATCAATTTCTTTATTTTCTAATAACGGTAATTTTGCTGTATAAGTATTCAAACTATTATATCTAAGCGATAAACCTGGTGAAATTGCCCCTCCTTGATACACATTATTTGAATCTACATAATCATATGTAATGCATGTTCCGGCATCAATTATAAGTCGGTTTTGATTTTTAAAGCTTAAAACGGCTCCGGCACTTAAAACTAGTCTGTCAATGCCTAAAGTTTCTTTTGTTTTGTAATTGTTTGAAAACGGGAAAGGAGTTTTATTTGAGATTTCAAGTAAATTGATATTTTTTTTTAGATAAGAAATAGTGTTTTCATCTAGGTTAGCCACAGAAGAAATGACTCCATTTGAAACTTTCTCATATTTTTTTAAAATTTTTTTAAAATTTTTTTGTGCTTCATCTTGTTTAAAAATAAACTTGTTTAAAAGTGTATTTTGTTCAAAAACAGCACATTTAATATATGAATTTCCAATATCTATTGCTAATAACATTATCTTGTAATTTGAAAAGCAAATATACAAATTGATTTTTTTTAAAAATTGTTTTGGATAATATAAAAATGGTTCTATATTTGCACTCGCAATAAGGAAGGTACCTTAGCTCAGATGGTAGAGCAACGGACTGAAAATCCGTGTGTCCCTGGTTCGATCCCTGGAGGTACCACTTTATAAACCCGAATAGAAATATTCGGGTTTTTTGTTTTTAACACTTATAACATGTGTACATTAGAACACCATATCATCATAAGTTAAAATCGTAGTGTAGCCTTTTGTTCTAAAATAATCAGTAGGGTCGTTTTTAGAAAGCACCATTACAAAATCGCCGCCCCAAGCGCCAAGACTTTTTACAACTCCTTTAAAATCGTGAAAAAGCTGTTCTTTTACGGTTAACATTTCAAGTACATCGCTCATTATAGCTTGGTGTTTTTCCATAAGAAGAGCAAAATCTCTTCCTTCATTAACCAGTAAAGTTTCTTCGGTTATAGTGTTTATTTTAGTAATTATTTTGTCAACTTTATGTTGTTTGCTTATATAATTGCTAATAGCGTTGCTGCTGCTTTGTTTTTTGTTCAGGTAAACAAAATGTATGTTTTCTTTGAATGTTGGGTTGAAATTAACCGTTTCAAAATGAGGTTTGCCGTTCTCTAAAGTATAAATTATAGGTTCGTTGGTTTGCGCGCAAGCAATATCATAACCGCTTCCGCCAAAGCTTTTTTGCAATAATTCAAAAGCATCAATATTTAACCATTGTGCAATGTTGTTTAATAGCGTAGAAGATGTTCCTAAGCCCCAATGGCGAGGAAAGGTAAGTTTGGTTTCTATGATATATCCTTTAGCTTTTGAAATGAATGTAGGATTTTGAATATAAGCTTGATGTAAAATAGCAATTAGTTTTGTTTTTACATCGGAAAAAGCATCTGATTTTGTTTTCGAAATAATTTCATCAAAACGAATTGTGTCTTCGAACCAAATGGTGTGGTCTGAATCAAAGCTTTTCCATTGGATAAGATTGTTGCTTCCTTTTTCGATAGTTAAACTTTGCCCAAACTTTGTAGGAACTGCTAATGCTTTCGCACCATTAAGGACTACATATTCGCCAGTGAGTAATAATTTTCCGTTGCTGTAATAGGTTTGTTTCAATTTTTGTGTTTTTAGCCCCGATTGTAGCGGCATCCTGTCATTGTGTGGTTTTGATGAGATTGCTTGGTACCTCGCAATGACAGATATAGCGAAAAGCGGGAATAGCTTCTTATTACTTTCTTAATTGTTCTAAATAATCAACCACTAAACTATGAGAAATGGTGTTGTTTTTAAAATAATCTAACACTTTTGCTTTTTCTTCTTTTGTTGCTTGGTGTTGATTTAAAATATTCATGATGTGCATTTTCATGTGTCCTTGTTGAATTCCTGTTGTAGTTAAAGAACGAACAGCAGCGAAGTTTTGTGCTAAACCTGTAACGGCAACAATTTTCATTAACTCTTCTGCGCTTGGTTTGCCTAACATTTCTAAAGAAAATTTCACCAACGGATGTAAAGTGGTCAATCCGCCAATGGTTCCTATTGCTAATGGAACGTCTATCCAAAAAGTAAAAACATCATTTTCAATTTTAGCATGAGATAAGCTTGAATAACTTCCGTTTCTGCTTGCGTAAGCGTGAACTCCGGCTGCAACTGCTCTAAAATCGTTTCCGGTTGCTACAATAACAGCGTCGATTCCGTTCATAATTCCTTTGTTGTGCGTTACGGCTCTATACGGTTCTATTTCGGCAATTTTAATAGCGTTAACGAACTTTTCGGCAAACTCTTTTGAGTCGATTGAAGGATCATCGCTTAATTGGTCTATTGGGCAAGAAACTTCGGCTCTTACAATGCAATTTGGCACATAATTACTCAAGATGCTCATGATAACTTGAATGTTTTTTTCTTCTTCATTAAAGTTATTATATTCTCTTGCTTCGTTTTCTAATGTTTTGGCGAATTGCTCCAAACAGGTATTGATGAAGTTAGCTCCCATGCTGTCTTTTGTGTTAAAAGTAGCGTGAAGTTGGAAATAATTTTCAATATCAGATGTTTTGTCTCTTAATTCAATATCTAAAATTCCACCGCCGCGTTTTTGCATGTTTTTGGTGAAATTTTCAGTATCAGAAAAGAATTTTGGTTTTATAACTGAAAAGAAATTCTGCAGTTTTTCAAATGAACCTTTGAATAAAAAATGCACTTGACCAATTTTTTCGGTATTGATTACGGTTGCTTTAAATCCGCCTCTTTGTTCCCAAAATTTAGCTGCTTTTGAAGCTGCTGCTACCACTGAACTTTCTTCGATTGCCATAGGAATAGTGTAATTTTTTCCGTTGATGACAAAATTTGGCGCAACTCCGTATGGTAAATAAAAGTTGGTTAAAGTATTTTCGATAAATTCATCATGAAGTTTTTGTAAATCTTCATTTGAATTCCAATATTGTTTAACAGTTTCAGTTGCTTTGGCAGGATTACTAAAATAAGTGTTTGAAATCCATTCGATTTTTTCTTGTTTGGAAAGCTTAGAAAAGCCTTTTATATTTTGATTCATGTTTATTGA
>PKEA01000001.1 GCA_002862805.1 Flavobacteriaceae bacterium
ATTTTAAATAATCAGAAGCTTTTGCTCCATTCACACCAATGGAACTGTAAACGATTCCCGAATTATTGTTTTCTAAAATGATTCCATTCAAAGAAAAGTCAGTCGTTTTATCATTTGAAGTAATGTAAATTTTATCTAAACTTTCTTCTGATGCATAATTATATGAATAGTTATCTTCGAAAATAGTGACCGGAATAAATTCTGACTTAGTTATTTTTACGGGTTCTTTTTCATCTGTGGGAATTCGTAAAGTTTTACCAGCCTGAATGGTATTGGAACGTAAATTATTAGCTTTTTTAATTTCGGAAACCGTACAATTGTATTTATTTGCAATAATTGAAAGTGCTTCTCCGCTTTTAATTTTATGGTAAATTACTTTTGGTTTAGAAGATTCAATTACAATATTTTTAGTTGTTTTTGCTAAATTAAAATTGTCTTTTATAGGTGCTACTATTTTAATTGAATTAAAAGCATATGATTTATCTCTTACGTTCAATTCAATGGCAAAATCATTTTTATCGGTATATAAAGCAATTCCGCTCAACCCAACAGGCTTACCTTCATCAGGCTTAACATTTCTATAATTGGAAAAAGGAATAGAACTGGAATATTTTATATAATGACTTCCATTTGTACTTGCTAAATTATAAGGGAAAGTGAATCCTAAACCTGCATTTCCAAATTGTTCTTGCAAAAGCGAACGCATTTTTCCTGAAAACAAATCGGCTTGAATATGTGAATCTCCAATATGAACAATTCTTACTTTATTTTGTTTTATACTTTCAACAGAATCCAACTTTTGTAAAAACCGAGTAATAGCTTTTGCATTGTATATTTCGTTTTTAAACTCAACTACCGAAACTGTATCAATACTTACTGAGTCAATCATAACTTCAGTTGTATCAGTAAAGGTTTGAGCCAACAAAAATTGACCAAAAAATAAACCAAAAAATAAAATACTATTCTTCATAAACTATACTGTCCTTAACTATTTTAGCACTATCTTTTTTAATTGGTTTACTTACGGGTTTCTTTACAGGTCTAATTTTTTTATATTTTTCATATCCTTCATCAATCTGATTGAAAATCATTTTAGCAACATCTCTTGCTCCTCTAAAATTAAAATGCGTATAATCTTTATTGGCTCTTGCAGGTTCTTCATCAACCCATTGAACCATTGAACCATCTCCACCCATTAAAGTATATAAATTCACAAATGCCGATTCTGATTTTATAGCGTATTTCTTTTGAGCCAACATTAAAGGAACAACAGCTGAATCTGTTTTCATTTCCATGTCGTATTTAGTTGATTTATCAGCTGTAGAGACAATTAAAATAGCAACACCCGGAAAACATTCTTTTAAATGCGCTACCGTTTTACTCATTCTTTTTTCATACCAAGAATAATTATAAGAACCATAATTAAGCACATTTGTTCCGTAATGTAGTACAATTAAATCGTAATGCAACTGTTCTTGAAATTGTTTCATTAAACCAATATCAAACATAGATAAAGGTAAACCCGAATTTCCTCTGCTCGAAAAATTATCTACATGAACCCCTTTCCCATTATCAAAATTAAAGCCATAAACAGGAATGCTATCTGCTTGTGTAAAATGAATTTTCATTGACTTTAGCCCATTTGACGAAAGAGATAAAGTGTTTAACTTATTTGTAGGTTTTAATTTTTTATAAATGGTATCTGTACCAACAATTTGATAAATTTTACCCTGTGTGTTTTTAGATTTCCCATAAAATAAAGTTGGATTACCTAATTCGGTAGCGAAACGTGTTTTTGTAGCTCTAAATTTAACCCAAGCATCATGCAACGTATCATTTGCAAAAAACAAATGTCCGTTTACACCAAATGGACTAACCGGATGTTTGGTTTTTAAATAAGAATACGTTTTCCAATTTCGCGAAAATTCATGAGAAATTGAATTTCGAGAAGAAGCCGATTCTGAAGTAATGTTTACAAAACCAACACCTTCACCACCAAATTTTTCTTGAAAATAAGTTCTAAAGTCTTTTACAATCATATCTCCATCAGTCATTGAATCTCCAAAATAGGCTATTCGTACTTTCTTTGTTGGATTTTTTTCCAATTGAAAAAGTTGTTCAAAAAAAGAAACCAAAAACTGGTCACCTTTATACACTTTAAAAGTTTCTGACGGAAATCTTACGCCTTCAACAGGCGCAAAATCTATTTTTTTATTTCCTAAAGTATCTGTAATATCTTCCTTTTCAGCATCGGCAACAGCTTCTAAAAGAAAACTATCAATTACTACGTTTTCGGTTAAAGTTGAGCCTTCATCAAAAATTCTTTTAGGCAAAAATGTTTTGAATACCAAAAAGGACGCCGTTGCTAAAAGCAAGGCAAGAAAAGTTTTAAAAAAATAAGATTTAGATTGTTCCACTTTAATTTAGCAAAAATTACATTCTTTCAGGAACTTCAATTCCTAACAATTGAAAAGAAGATTGAATAACCTCAGCTACTTTATTTGCCAATTGTACTCTAAATACTTTTAAAGCTTCGTCACTTTCACCTAAAATAGATACATTCTGGTAAAATGAATTGAATTCTTTAACCAAATCATAGGTGTAATTTGCAATTAACGCTGGACTATAATGATGTGCTGCATTCTGAATCGTTTCAGGAAAAAGCTGAATTTGTTTGATTAATTCTTTCTCTTTTTCATGTAATGACACTTGGACTGCGCTCAGTGTGACATTTTTATATTCGAATTCTGCTTTTCTTAAAATAGACTGAATTCGAGCATAAGTATATTGAATAAACGGACCTGTATTTCCAGCAAAATCGACTGATTCTTCCGGATTAAACATCATTTGCTTTTTAGGATCAACCTTTAACATATAATATTTTAAAGCGCCTAAACCTATTGTTTTATACAATGTCGCTTTTTCTTCTTCTGAATAGCCTTCTAATTTTCCTAATTCTTCCGAAATAGATTGTGCTGTAGCAGTCATTTCAGCCATTAAATCATCTGCATCAACAACGGTTCCTTCTCGCGATTTCATTTTTCCAGAAGGCAATTCTACCATTCCATAACTTAAATGATACAAACTATCTGCCCATTCAAAACCTAATTTCTTTAAAATTAAGAACAACACTTTAAAATGATAATCTTGTTCGTTACCCACAGTATAAACCATTCCTCCAATATCGGGATTGTCTTTTACACGTTGAATAGCAGTTCCAATATCTTGCGTCATGTAAACCGCAGTTCCATCTGAACGAAGTACAATTTTACGATCTAAACCATCTTCTGTCAAATCAATCCAAACAGAACCATCGGGATCTTTTTCGAAAATGCCTTTTTCTAATCCAAACTGCACTACTTCTTTTCCTAATAAATAGGTATTACTTTCATAATAATAGGAATCGAAATTTACACCAACTGATTTATAAGTTGCTTCAAAACCATCATAAACCCATTGGTTCATGGTTTTCCAAAGCGCAACTACTTCTTCGTCGCCAGCCTCCCATTTCAATAACATTTGTTGTGCTTCAAGAATAGACGGCGCCAATTTCTTAGCTTCTTCTTCCGTTTTTCCTTCCGACATTAATTCGGTAATTTCTTTTTTGTAGTGTTTATCAAATTCTACATAAAAATTACCAACTAACTTATCCCCTTTCAATCCGGTTGATTGAGGAGTTTGTCTGTTTCCAAATTTTTGCCAAGCCAACATCGACTTACAAATGTGAATTCCACGGTCGTTGATTATTTGTGTTTTATAGGCTTTTTTACCCGAAGCTTTAATAATTTCGGCCACAGAATAGCCTAATAAAATATTACGAACGTGACCTAAATGCAATGGCTTATTGGTATTAGGTGAAGAATATTCAACCATAATGGCTTTTTCACCTTCTTTTGGTGCTACAAAACCATATTTTTCTGTTTTTTGAATAGAATTGAAAAAATCTACATAAAAAGCATCGGTTATCACAATATTTAAAAATCCGCCAACTACATTAAAACGTGCAACTTCAGCAACATTCTCTACTAAATACGTTCCAATTTTAGTTCCTATTTCAACTGGATTGCCTTTTAATTGTTTTACTAATGGAAAAACAACCATAGTAACATCACCTTCAAAATCTTTCCTAGTTGCTTGAAATTCTACTTTATCTAATGATAAATCGAACAAACTTTGAACGGCTTTTTGAATGTGAATGGTTAATGTTTCTTGTAATGTCATTTTTCTATTGTTTTTAAAGGTGCAAATTTAATCTTTTTTAGTAATTAGTTAAAAGTGATTAGTAATTAGTTTTTTATTATTTTAAAAACAAAAAAGTGATTCAATTGAACCACTTTCTTTATACAATCTTAAAATTTTGTCTTTTCTCTTTCTTCTTTTCGCTTTTTTCTATAAACTTACCAGCGAATGATAACACTTCCCCAAGTAAAACCAGAACCAAAAGCGGCTAAAACAACCAAATCTCCTTCTTTAATTTTTCCTTGTTCCCAAGCTTCAGTTAAAGCAATAGGAATAGAGGCTGCAGTTGTATTTCCGTATTTTTGAATATTATTATACACTTGATCATCAGATAATTTGAATTTTGATTGAATAAATTGAGATATTCTCAAATTAGCCTGATGAGGAACCAACATATCAATATCTGAAACTTCTAAATTATTGGCTTGTAAACCTTCGTTAATAACTTCACTAAAACGAACTACTGCATTTTTAAACACAAATTGTCCGTTCATATAAGGATAATAACTTTCATCATTTGGATCATTATCCGCAATAATATCAGTTACCCAACGTTTTCCCATTCCTGGTGCAACTAAAGATAACTCTTCAGCATGTTGTCCTTCAGAATGTAAATGTGTAGATAAAATTCCTTTTGATAAATCTTCTTCTCTAGATAAAACGGCTGCTCCTGCTCCATCTCCAAAAATTACCGAAACTCCACGACCTCTATCGGTCATATCTAAACCTGTTGAATGCAATTCTGAACCAATTACCAATACGTTTTTATACATTCCCGTTTTAATATACTGATCTGCAACTGAAATAGCATACACAAAACCCGAACATTGATTACGAACATCTAAAGCTCCAACTGTTTTTAAACCTAAATCTCTTTGAACCAAAACTCCTGGACCAGGGAAATAATAATCGGGACTTAAAGTAGCAAAAACGATAAAATCGATATCTTCTTTAGCAACGCCTGAACGTTGAATGGCAATTTCTGCGGCTTTAACACCCATTGAAGTTGTTGTATCTTCTCCTCTAATAATGTGTCTTCTTTCTTGAATTCCTGTGCGTTCTTGAATCCATGCGTCATTGGTATCCATTAACTTCGACAAATCGTCATTAGTCACTACATTTTCTGGCACATAAAACCCTAATCCTGATATTTTTGAATGATACATATATTGTATTTTATTTAAAATCTAAACCGCAAATTTAAGAAATAAATAATATTAACTGTCATATTTATTAATTTGATAATTTTAAAAGAGTTAAATATAAAGTAACTCCTGGCTTTAAAGATACTAGTGATTCAAAATACAAAACACCTTCTTTATATTTTGCTTCTACCAAATATTTTTGTCCTTTATAATACGATTTGATTACATTAACTTCTAATTTTGATTTTTCTACAACTACAAGTTCAAAAGGATAAACTAAAATATCTTCAAAAGAATCAAGTTCAAAATATTTTTTAGAAATCTGATTTACATCGCCAAAAAGTTTAGCTACTTCTAAATTATTTTTTTTACTAAATAATTCTTTTGGTTTCTCTGAAGCGATAATCTCTCCATTTTTCAAAACTATTATTTCATCTGAAAAAGATAATGCATCATCCATATCGTGAGTAGCCACTATGCAGGTAATTCCTTTTTCTTTAGCATAATTAAAAACACTTCTCCTTAGATTATTTTTTCTAGAATTATCAATATGACTAAAAGGTTCATCAAATAATAGTATTTCTGGCTCTAAAGCCAAAACGCGTGCAATTGCAACTCGCTGCATTTGTCCACCACTAAGATTTTTCACTTTAACATTAGAAAACTCTGTCATTTCGACTAAATCTAGCAACTCTTCAACTTTTTTTTGTTTCTCTTCAAGATAAAAATTAGACAAAAATTTACCAATATTTTCTGCAGCAGTCGTAAAAGGCATTAAATCGAAATCTTGAGCCAAATATTTCATAAAAGACATTCCGGGAACTAAATTATA
>PKEA01000038.1 GCA_002862805.1 Flavobacteriaceae bacterium
GGTTTTATGATACTTTGGTTTGGTGGAGTTTCATTTGGATTTATTGCAACCCTAATTGGAGCAATTATTGGAGAAGGTCCAATTTATGCTTGTATAATTCCATTATTTATGTTGCTTATGGGATTTGGAATGTCGAAATTTGGATTTTCAACAGAAAGTGAAAAATCTAAAAAGGATATAATTGAAATATTACAAGCAAAAGTAAAGAAATAAAAAAACGGCAGTTAACAGCAGTTTGCAAAAATGGCGGGTTTTGGGCTTAATTTAATGTTGGTTTTGTACTTGTAAAGTCCGTGAAAAACTGAAAGTTTAGGCTTCCTTAATCCGCCACTTCTGCAAGCTGCGAAACGTTGTACAACATTTAAATGAAAATCGATAATTTAAAAGAACGATATCTCAAATTGACAAAAATCTGTGCTGAAACAGATTATGCCGACAAAAAATCCGTTCGGAAAAATAACTCTTCTATTAATGAGATGTACAAGATTTTGGAATCAATTTCTGAATCCAAAAATCAAACTGATATTCAAAAGTTTGCGGAATTGCTAAATGTTGAGGAAAACCGAACAAATCTTTGGGTTGCAACTCAAATGTTGGAAAAATTAAACGTGGACAAAAAGACTGAACAAAAGGCTTTGAAGATAATTAAAAACGTTGCCAATGGAAACGGAACAGAAGCAATGGGATTTCAAAGCTGGTTATCTGAATATCAAATAAAGAACTAAACAGAAATATAAAATTGGACGAAAGAGCTTTTAAAACACTTATAGAATACCTTGAAAAAATTCCATCAATGACAAAACCGATTTCATTCGGTTCAGATGATGACGGATTTTGGTGGATTAAGTTTCAACTTGATATAACGAATGAATTAGCTTGGAATGTAGTTCAGGAATTAGGTTGTGTGGTGAATTATCTTTCAATTAATGAAAGACTACCGACAGTTTTTTACCCTGTATCACCTGCACCATATATGAATGGAGGACCTGAAGACTTTTTATCTTGGGTAATTGAAACAAAGAACAAGGAATTTAAACCTGGAACATTAATGAAATGGTTAGATGGTAGATTACCAAATCCAGTAGATGACTTGGAACAATGGGAAATGGAATAAAAAACGTTGTACAACAACGTGTATAATTCATTGCTAGTGCTCGCCTACTTACGAAAATCCTCGCGGATTTTCTATTTGGTTTGTATTTGCTAATTTAGTTGCTGAAACACGCAACGAAATCATACACAAACACGTTGTAGGCTATATTTGCCCGAAATTGAGATAAATTTTAACAAAAAATACAGAGAATCTGTAATTAAGTTAAAATGCTTTTTAATAGTTTCGTTATGGTAAAGTCTATGCTACTAAATAAAGTAGCTTAAAAACAACGTAAAAATGAAAACAAAAAGGATGAATTTTTTTAAACTATTAAGCTTATGCTTAATTTTTGGACAATTAAGCTGTGAAAAAGATTTTGATGAAAATAAACTTCAAAATCAAAATGACATTAAAGTTAAAGAATACACATTTGACCAAATAAACCAAAAACCTAAATTTAGCAACTCATATTCAGTAGTAACTGGTGGAATTTCAAATAAACTTTCTACTTCAAGAGACAATGAAAAATAATCCCATAAACTTTTCAATAGACTCTACAGCTATAAAAGAAATAACTTTTGGAGATAAAACAACTTATACAATGTCTGTTGTTAGAGATATCCAGCAAACAGAAAGTTTTGAAAACTTTATAGTTCAAGTTGATAATACAACTAATAATATCAGAGCTTTTTTAATAGAATATTTTCCTGAAACAGAAATAGAACATGAACATGAGCATAATTCTTTCAGTTTTCATGGAACTAAAACAATACGAGAAATTGAATATGATTCAACTATTTTTCAGCCATTGGTACAATCTTCAGAGTGTACAGCAACATTAATGTGCGATTACGGGGGTGATGAACATGTTGCAGGCGGTAATTGTACTCAAACTTATTTGGTTATCGATTGCAATACTGGCGGAGGAGGAGGTTCTGGGGGAAGCGGTTCAGGCAGTGGTGATACAGGTTCAGACGGTAGTGGATATGGTAATGGCGGAGGTGGCGGTGGCTCAAGTGGCTCAGGTTCAGGGACCGATAACACAAATCCTCTTGGCGACCCTCTTGTAACTGCACCTGTTATAACTGAAGAATACTTAGATGAACAAGCTCAAATTAAGCGTGAAAAAGATTTTAAACGTAATTTAAATTGGGATCAATCAACTTGGTTTAATACAAACACTGATGCTCAAAATAGTATTTATGAATATCTAGAATCGCAAATTTCTAACTCTATTGACGAAACGTATCCGCAAGAAGCTAAAGAGTTTACGATGGAATTGATTGATTATTTATTAAACAATCCAGCAATGACATGGGATATTGTTATGAACAATAGAACAAGCTTTGACACAAATGAAGGTGAAATTGATAATTATATAGATGGGGGCTTTGATACAACAACTTATTCTGTTTTTAACCCACAAACTCAATCTTGGCCACAAATACTTTCTGTAATTCCTCAAAATAAATTCATTGGCTGGAAAAGAAATCTACACCCTTCATGGCATTGTATGGATTATTCAAAAGAGCAGTTAAGAGTTATGGGTTATCAAATTTCAAGTTATTATTCTACAGGACAAACATTTCAAATTTATACGAATCAAAATGGTGTAAATAACACTGCCCTTTCTCAAGGCTTAAGTTATTTAAAATATGCCCTATCAAATAGCATACCAGTAATAGTAGGTGTTGATGATGCACCAGGTCATACAGGTAACCTTGATAATACAACTGACCATTTCATAGTAATAGTTGGAATGGGAACAGACAGTAATGGGAAATATTTCCAATTTTATGATAATGCAACTGGTGTATTAAATAATGGTACAAGTTTACTTAATAAACTTTATTACAATTCAACTACTGGTTTAATAAGTGGTACATCACAGGCAGTACCTTATTCAACAGGATTAACCTATACTATTACAATGATTAGAAAAAGTAAACCTTTATAATTATGAAATTAAATCAAATATTAATAGCTGTCTGTTTGATTCTAAACACAAATTGCAATTCATTAAGGATGGATAATAAAGATTATATAATTGTGGAATTATCAAATATATCATACAGTAAAATTCCTCCAAAGTATAATAAAGTTATATTATCTCGTGCTTCAAAAATTAGTGAAAAATATTTTACATCTGCTATTGGTGGACTAAGCGAAAATAAATCAATTGATTTTCCGATAAATGATAAGTTGTTTAATCATGATTTTTTTAATGGCTTTGATTATAATCCAAAAAAATTAAATAAATTATACTTACAAAAATATGTATTTGAAAACAAAGAATATTTAATTGCTGTAAAAATTGAATAATACAGCCTACAACAATGCATATATTCAATAGCGGTTTTTGACTTTAGTCAAAAGCCGTTTTGTTTTTGTAAAGTATAGTAATCAATCAATAGTTTTGGTATATTTGTCCGCTACTGAAATATATGCTAGAACGTTATGTGCAAGCTGAAAAAAAACCGAACTATGATTAAACATTTGTTTATAACCATATTACTTCTCTTCAATTTCACAATTGTAATTGGACAAACGGAAATTAAGGTTCCTGAATTTGACGATGATTACAGTAAAAATGTTCAAATGCTTGAGAATGGAGAAACTGACATTGACTATAAATTATTTAGAGAAAGTTTTATAGAAAGTAATCAATTCAAAATTGCGTCTGAAAAAAGTACTGAATTTAGGGATTTGAAAAAACAAATGTATCGCCAAATGTCTGAATCGAAATACGACAGTATTATTACTACAACAAAAAAAATGTTGAGTATTGACTACACAAGTATGACAGCACATAAAATATTAAGACAGACTTATAAAATAGTTGGAGATTCTTTAAATGCAGAAAAATATAAAACAATTCAATTCGGACTTTTAATGTCTATAGTGAATAGTGGCGATGGAAAATCTTGTGAAACAGGTTGGTCAGTAATTCAAGTTTCGGAGGAATATTTTATATTGGAAATGCTCGGAGTTGAATTAAGCAAACAGAACATAGATAATAATGGCGGAATTTGTGACCGAATGGAAGTTGAGGATGAAAATGGAGAAAAAAAAGTATATTTCTTTGAGATAAGTAATGTTTTCAAAGGAAGAGAAAATTTAAAAAACAAATAAAGCCAGCACATAACAATGTATAACCGCAATTACGGCGGATTCGACTACGTCCGAATCCACTCGGAATTGCTAACGCCAGTTCTTAACCGAAAAATTTGCGTATTTTAACCCGTAACTGACGGTTATACGAGACCGTTATGCACAACTTTTACAAAACTCATTTAAACTAACTATTAAAAATAAAAAAAATGTGGTCACCAAATGAAATTAGAAAATTAATTGCTCAATTAGCAGGAATAATATTTGGAGCTGGAGGAATTGCATTAATGATTTCAGGAGTTAAAGCATCAGGTAAAATAAATATCTCAACAAATTTAATATCGGGCGAAATTGAATCTGGAAGTGCTGGACTTCTTTTATTATTTTTCTCTTTTTTTCTGATTGTATTACCTTTTTTAAGAAATAGCAAAGCAATACATTCAATAGAAACTAATTTAAAAACAAGTAATGTATCCAAAAAAAATAAAGAAATAAAAAAACTATTTATTGCAACTTTGATTGGGACAATATTAAGCTTAATCTTATTCTATAGTGCTCAATACTTAATTGACAATAAATATTCATTTGGAACATTTTTAATGTTTGGTGGTGTTATAATTGGAATTGTAACTGGTTTTTTGATTTTATCAATTGCATATGTTTATTTAACGGATGAAGATTCAGAAAATAAGAATTCCGAAGAAACTAAATAAACAAATAAAGCTGTGCATAACAGCAGTTACAAGAAATTGCTAAGTATGGGATTTATCAGAATTGGTAATTGTTGAATCAAAGTTTTGTCTATATTTGTAATTGACAGTGAATGAAGTACGCAACTTCTTGTAGCTGCCAAACGTTGTACGCAAGCTTAGAAATGAAAACAGAAACAATTAAATATTTATATTCAGATTATCAATTTGAAATAACAATTGATGAAAAAGGTTGTTGCTTTTGTCCAGTTTGTGGAATAAAAACTGAAAACGAAAATTGGAGACCATATGATGAAAATGGACTTCCAACATATGACATATGTGAATGTGGTTTTGAATATGGTTTTGATGATTCTGGTGTTCCACCTTATGAAGAAAGTTGGGATAGATTTAGAAAAAGTTGGTTAAATGAAGAATTAGAATTTGGAGATAGTAAAACTAAATCTTTGGAGAAAAAAATTGAGCAATTAAAAAATATCGGAATTTTTATATGAATTTAAGAAAGCAATTTTCAGATTTCCCTAAATCTCTTAAAGTAATTAAAAATGAATTTTATACTTATGACCCAAATTCAGAATTTGAAGAAAAATTAAATTATGAATATTTAACTGAGGATTTATTACAACTATATCTCGAAAAGGATTGTACAACGATTGATTTAGGTTGGTATGGTGATTTATCTGAAAACAAAGGTTTTTTTAAAGTTTATGTTATTAAAAATGAGAATTGGGAAAATCCTTTAGAAGTTGTAAAATCTAAATCGCAGGCAAAAATATCAAACGAATTATTAAGAATAATAGAACAATACAATAAATAAAGCCAGCGTACAACAGCAGTTAAAAGTAATGGCTTAGGCAAGGGCATACTTCCGAATTTTCTCCGAAAATTCAAAAGTTTGCGTTATATTTGTTTTGGCTTGGTTTTGGCTCGTCGCCACTTCTTTTAGCTGCA
>PKEA01000070.1 GCA_002862805.1 Flavobacteriaceae bacterium
ACTTTTCAGCATTTTTAAAATCTTTAATATTCAAATAAGACATTCCTGCATAATAATTAGCTAAATTTCCTGCTTTTGTTCCAGAATATTGATCTGCAACACCTGTAAAACCAAGTTTTCCTTCACCGCCTTTTAATGCAAGATTAAATAATGAATCTGGATTTTCAGTATTAGATAAAGCTTGATTAAAATATTCTTGAGCTTGAAAAATTTCACTAAATGCTTTATCTTCTTTTGGTTGAGCAACAAATTTATCAAATAATAAATAACCAATTGTTACTAATGCAATTGCACCTACAACTCCTAATACTAATTTTTGATTTTTAGCAACCCAGTCTTCAGTTTTAGAAGCAGTTTCATCTAAAGTATTAAAAACTTCTTCAGTTGTACTTTCTCCTGAAGTTTCAATTACTTCTTCAAATTCATTTGCATTAGTATCTAATTCTTCTGGTTTTGAAGCTTTATAGCCTCTTTTGTTATATGTTGCCATTTATTTTAAATTTATTGAGGTGCAAAAATATAATTTTTATTGAAAATTAAAAGCCCTTTTTATGGTTATTTTTCTATTTTGCAACTACTTTTGCAATATTGCTACAAATAAAGGAAAATAAACTGTGTATTTAAAACAATTGTCATTATTAAATTATAAAAACATTTCAGATAAGTCTTTTGATTTTGATGAAAAGGTAAATTGTTTTGTAGGAAAAAATGGCAAAGGAAAAACTAATATTTTAGACGCTATTTTTCATTTATCTTATGGTAAAAGTTATTTTAATCCGCTTGCCGTTCAAAACATTAAACATGAGGAAGAGTTTTTTTTAATTGACGGAACCTTTTCTAAATATGACAAAGAAGAAAAAATTGCTTGTAGTTTAAAAAGAGGTCAGAAAAAAGTTTTAAAACGAAATAATAAAATTTACGATAAACTTTCAGATCATGTTGGTTTTATTCCTCTTGTAATCATTTCTCCTTCCGATACAAATTTAATTTCTGAAGGAAGCGATGTAAGACGTAAATTTATTGATAGTGTAATTTCTACTTTAGACAATTCATACCTTAATGAATTAATTCAATATAATAAATTAGTTGCTCAACGAAATGCGTTACTAAAATATTTCGCATTAAATCAGTCTTTTGACATTGATACTTTAAGTATATATAATGAGCAAATTATTCCTATTGGGACTAATATTTTTGAAAAGAGAAAAGAATTCCTAGAAAGTTTTATTCCTATTTTTCAAAAGTATTACCAATTAATAACAGATAATGCCGAAAATGTACAATTAGTATATTCGAGTAATTTATTTGAAAACACTTTAGCTGAACTTTTATCAAATAACATCAATAAAGATAGAGCTTTACAATATACAAGTGTAGGAATTCATAAAGATGATTTATCTTTTGAAATTGACAACTTTCCTATTAAAAAATTTGGTTCGCAGGGACAACAAAAATCGTTTTTAATTGCCTTGAAATTAGCTCAATTTGACTTTATAAAACAACAAAGTGGCGTTTTACCTATTTTATTGTTTGATGATATTTTTGACAAACTAGACGAATCCAGAGTTCAAAAAATTGTAACAATGGTAAATGACGAAGTTTTTGGGCAAATATTTATTTCCGACACTCATGTTGAAAGAACTGAAGCTATAATTAAAAGCACACATCAATCTTACGCTATATTTCAGTTATAACTGAAATTATTCTTACTTTTACACTGATTTTTTTACACAACTTATGAATATTCAATCTGATTTTTCGTTAAAAACATATAATACCTTTGGAATTGAAGCTAAAGCTAAAGAATTTACTTCTGTACAAAACATTAAAGAACTTATTGACGTTTTAAAACTGAATAAAGATATTTTTGTTTTAGGCGGCGGAAGCAACATGTTACTTACACAGAACATTAACAAACTGGTTGTACATGTAGATTTAAAAGGAATTTCTATTGTTAAAGAAAGTGAAGATTATGTTTGGATAAAAGCAAATGCTGGAGAAAATTGGCATGAATTTATTTTATGGTGCATTGAGCATAATTATGGAGGAATTGAAAACTTATCACTTATTCCAGGAAATGTAGGAACTACTCCAATTCAAAATATTGGCGCTTATGGCGTTGAAATAAAAGATGTTTTTTCTTCGTGCGAAGCCATTTCTATAAACAACCAAAGTATTACAACTTTTGAAAAAGAAGATTGTAATTTTGGATACAGAGAAAGTGTTTTTAAAAACGAATTAAAAAATCAATACATTATAACAAGTGTTGTTTTTAAACTTACCAAAAAAAATCACAAAACCAATAGTTCTTATGGCGCTATTGAAGCTGAATTAGCACAAAACAATATTACAAATCCTTCTATAAAAGATATAAGTAATGCTGTAATTGCTATTAGAAAAAGTAAACTTCCAGATCCAAAAGTTTTAGGAAACAGTGGCAGTTTTTTTAAAAACCCAATTGTACCAATAGAAACATACAAAAAAGCAGTTCTTCAATATCCAGAAATGCCCCATTATGTTGTTTCTAACACAGAAGTAAAAGTCCCAGCAGGCTGGTTAATTGAACAAGCTGGATTTAAAGGTAAAAGATTTGGTGACGCAGGAATTCATGAAAAACAAGCATTAGTACTTGTAAATTATGGAAATGCAACTGGTCAAGAGATTGTTGAACTTTCAAAATACATTCAAAAAACTATTTTAGACAAGTATGGCATTGCTATTGAAGCAGAAGTTAATATTATTTAACCTTTTTTTGCACTTCTTTACTGTTTGTTTTGTAAATTTGCAGACTCTAAAAATTAAAAAATGAAACTTGTTTTATTAACTATCGGGTTACTTGCAATTGCATTTGCTGGAATTGCAATTAAAATATGGGCAAAAAAAGATGGGAAATTTTCTGGAACTTGTGCAAGCCAAAGTCCGTTTTTAAATAAAGATGGAGAAAACTGTAGTTTTTGTGGAAAAACTCCTGAACAAATGCAAGATTGCACTAACGATTCTGCAAAATAATTACCTTAAAAACATATGGTTTTAAATATACTTTTAGTAAGTTTTATAGTAATCATTTCTATACAAATAATTTACTATTTATTCATTTTTGGTAATTTTTCATTTGGGAAAATAAAGAACGGTAGTTCTCAAAGATTTCCTGTTTCAGTTATTGTTTGTGCTAAAAACGAAGCAGAAAACGTTAAAGCATATTTTCCACTTTTAATCAATCAAAATTACCCTGAATTTGAAATCGTTCTTATCGATGATGCTTCTAGTGACGAAACTTTAGATTTATTTGAAGAATATGAAAAACAATATTCTAATGTTAAGTTGGTTAAAGTTCAAAATAATGAAACCTTTTGGGGAAACAAAAAATATGCGCTAACACTTGGGATTAAAGTTGCAAAATACAAACATTTATTATTTATTGATGCTGATTGCAAACCTGCTTCACCTGAATGGATAAGTAATATGAGTATGAACTTCACTCCTAAAAAAACTATTGTTTTAGGTTATGGCGCATACAATAAAGTTAAAGGTTCATTTTTAAACAAAATCATCCGTTTTGAAACTTTAATGACTGCCGTACAGTATTTTTCATGGGCTAAAATTGGAGCTCCATATATGGGAGTTGGTCGAAATTTAGCATATAAAAGTGATGAATTTTACAAAGTAAATGGTTTTATAGATCATATGAAAATTCGCTCTGGAGATGATGATTTATTTATTAATCAAGCCAGTACAAAAGAAAATACAACTATATGTATTGAACCAAATAGTTTTACTTATTCTGATGCTAAAACAACTTTTAGCGATTGGTTTAATCAAAAAAGAAGACACATTTCGACTGCTAAATATTACAAAGCGTTTGATCAATTTCAATTGGGTTTGTTTTACTCTACGCAATTATTCACTTTAATTCTAGGAATACTTTTACTAGCATTCAATCATCAACTTATAATTGTTGCAGCATTACTAGGCTCTAGATATATTATAGCATGGATCTCTTTAGGCTTTAGCGCTTCTAAATTAAAAGAAAGGGATATTATGTATTTTTACCCTTTTATTGAAATAATACTTATATTCACACAATTATATTTATTTATCTTAAACCTATTCTCAAAACCTAAGCATTGGAAATAACTTCAGAAATAATTCAAAAAAACATTGAAAAAGCTAAAAATGGCGACCAAGTTGCGTTTACTTTTTTATTAGATTTCTTTTGGAATGAAGTTTTTGGATACATGCTTAAGAGGACTGAAAATGAAGCCGATACTGATGATATTGTAATTGAAACTTTTGCAAAAGCATTTGATAAAATTGCAACCTATAATCCCGAATTTGGCTTTAACACTTGGTTAATTGCAATTGCAAAAAACGTTCACATTGACATGTTACGAAAAAAGAAAACCTCTTTATTTTTAGACATGAACAATAACGAGAACAATCAGGCGTATCAAATTATTGATGAAACGCCTAGTGCTGAAGACGACATTATTACAGAACAAAATCTTTCGCAATTATTAGGTTATATTAAAGAATTAAAACCCGCTTATCAAGAAGTAATTCAATTGCGTTATTTTCAGGAAATGAGCTACATTGATATTTCGGAAACTCTTGAAGAACCTTTAAATAATATTAAAGTAAAACTACTTAGAGCTAAGAAACTACTAGCTGAAATTATTTCTAAAAGAAATTAATTTTACTAGAAGTCATAAAGAATAGATAAAAACTTCTTAATTCCAACTTCTTAATTCCAACTTCTTGTTATCTTTGTGTTTTAAACCACATTTGAAAAAGATAAAATGGCAACAGAAAATGTTTTTCCACCTAGAGAACCAAAACCAAAATGGCTTCGTGTAAAATTACCAACTGGTAAAAAATATACAGAATTAAGAGGTTTAGTAGATAAATACAAGTTAAACACAATTTGCACATCTGGTAGTTGCCCTAATATGGGAGAGTGCTGGGGAGAAGGAACTGCTACATTTATGATTTTAGGAAATATTTGTACGCGTTCGTGTGGTTTTTGCGGTGTAAAAACTGGAAGACCAGAAACGGTTGACTGGGACGAACCCGAAAAAGTAGCGCGTTCTATTAAATTAATGGGAATTAAACACGCTGTTATTACAAGTGTTGATAGAGATGATTTAAAAGATATGGGATCAATTATTTGGGCTGAAACTGTAAAAGCCATCAGACGAATGAACCCAAATACTACTCTTGAAACTTTAATTCCTGACTTTCAAGGAAACACAAGAAATTTAGATCGAATTATTGAAGTTGCTCCAGAAGTAGTTTCTCATAATATGGAAACCGTAAAACGTTTAACTAGAGAAGTTAGAATTCAAGCTAAATATGAAAAAAGCTTAGAAGTTTTACGTTATTTAAAAGAACAAGGTATTAAAAGAACTAAATCGGGAATTATGCTTGGTTTAGGAGAAACTGAAGAAGAAGTAATACAAGTGCTTCATGATTTAGCAGATGCTAAAGTAGACATTGTAACCATTGGTCAATATTTACAACCTTCAAAAAAACATTTACCAGTTAAAGAATTTATTCGTCCTGAACAATTTGAGAAGTACGAAAAAATAGGAAAAGAACTTGGTTTTAGACATGTAGAAAGTGGCGCATTAGTTCGTTCTTCTTATCATGCAGAAAAACACATCCATTAAAAATGAGTAAAATAAGAATTGCTATTAACGGCTATGGAAGAATAGGTCGAAATTTATTTCGTTTATTGCTTAATCATCCTACCATTGAAGTAATAGCCATAAATGACATTGCTGACAACAAAACAATGAGTCATTTAACAAAATATGATAGTATTCACGGAGTTTTACCTT
>PKEA01000033.1 GCA_002862805.1 Flavobacteriaceae bacterium
TGAAACTGAGCATTTAAATACATGTATGATAAAGGTTTTGACTGATGTTTTTCTGATAATTTGAATAATTTATTAATATTTCCACCTGAACCAATAAGTGTTATTTCATCATAAGGAGCAACGGCATTCTTGATCCATTTTTCTATTTCAACCCAAACAATTTCAGAAACCATATTATTTAATAATCGTACAGTTCCGTTTTTGAATGATTTTGAAGTAACAATTTTACCTTCACTAAAGATTGAAAATTCGGTACTTCCACCACCAACATCTACATATAAATACGTCTTATCTGAATTGATAAATTGTTTTAAGTCGGAACTCGAAATAATTGCAGCTTCTTTCCTACCGTCAATAATATCAATTTTAATATCGGTTTTCTTTTTAATTAGCGATACAATATCAGTTCCATTATAAGCTTCTCTCATTGCAGAAGTCGCACATGCTTTGTATTTTTCAACTTTATGCACTTTCATTAATAAACTAAAGGCTTTCATAGCATCAACCATTCGTTGAATATTTTCATCTGAAATTTCTCCAACAGTAAATGCATCTTGACCTAAACGAATAGGTACACGAACTAATGAACTTTTATTAAATTGAGTGGGCTGTCCTTTTTGCTCAACAATATTGGTTACCAATAAACGCATAGCATTGGAACCTATATCTATTGCTGCATATTTTTTTAATGTAATCATTTATTTTTTTGTTAAATTACTATTCTAAACTTTTTAGTTATACCTTTTCGGCAACGACTTCAAGTTTATTTCGATAATAATTATACAGTTCTAATTGTGCTCTGTATGGTTTTTCATCACCATTTCTTCGGTATTCATTTTTTAAATTTTCAGAATGAATTCTAGCTTTAACATTAGCTTTCCAGCTAATATTAAAAATTTCAATTAATTCCTGTTTAATATCTTCATCATAAATTGGACAAGTAACTTCAACACGGGCATCTAAATTACGTGTCATAAAATCGGCAGAAGAAATATAAACATCTGGATTTCCATCGTTTCCAAAAATATAAATACGAGAATGTTCTAAGTAATTATCTACTATACTAATTGCTTCAATATTTTCGCTCATTCCTTTAACTCCAGGAATAATACAACATATTCCTCTTATTACAAGTTGAATTTTTACTCCTGCATTGCTTGCCTCATATAATCTATCAATTAATTTAAAATCAGAAAGACTATTCATTTTTAAACCAATATAAGCTTCTTTACCTGATTTTGCATTTAAAATTTCTCTTTCAATAAGTTTGTTAAACTTAATTCTTGTATAATGTGGAGAAACAAATAAATGTTTATATCGATGTACTTTGTAATTGATTTCGAAAAATTCAAAAACTTTAGCTGTATCTTTTAATATTTCTTGATTAGCTGTAAATAAGGTAACATCGGTATATATTTTTGCAGAATTTTCATTGAAATTTCCTGTTGAAATAAATCCGTAACGTTTTATTTTAGTTTCTTCAACTCGTTCAATTACACATATTTTACTGTGTACTTTTAATCCTTTTACGCCAAAAATTAAATCAATACCTTCTGTTTGCATTTGCTCAGAATAGGAAATATTATTTGCCTCATCAAAACGAGCTTGTAATTCAATTTGTACGGTTACTTTTTTTCCGTTTTTAGCAGCGTTAATTAGAGAACTTACAATTTGTGAGTTCTTGGCTAAACGGTATAAAGTAATTTTTATAGAAACTACGTTTGGATCAATTGCCGCTTCTCTTAAAAATTTAATTAAATAGGAAAAAGATTGGTATGGTGTTGAAAGTAAGTAATCTTTCTTTTTAATTTTTTCTAATAAACTTCCTTCTAAATCAAAACCAGGAACCGGTAACGGAACATTTCTTTTATATAATAAATCATATCTTCCAAGGTTTGGAAAACTCATATAATCTCTTCTATTGTGATATCTACCACCAGGAATTATACTATCTGAACTATTAATATGCATTCTATGCAAGAAAAAATCTAACGTATCTTGATCAATAGCTTGGTCATATACAAAACGAACAGGTTCTCCTACTCTTCGTTCTTTAACACTATCAGATATTTTTTCAATAAAACTTTTACTTAAATCACTATCAAACTCTAATTGAGCATCTCTAGTAATTTTTATCATGTGCGCTGAAATACTTGTATAGTTGAAAACGTTAAATATAGAATGTAAGTTTAAACGAATAACATCATCTAATAAAATTATATGTTGATGTTCATCTTTAGAAGGTAAAACTACAAACCTATTTATTGATGTAGGAATTTCAACAACCGCGTACCTAACCTCATTTTGTTTTCCAAAAGAATTTATCTTTAGCTTTATTGCTAAATAACCTGATGTATCTTTTAAAAGAGGAAAAGTATCTAAATCATTTAACATTATTGTTACTAATGCAGGACTAACCACTTGAGTAAAATAGTCTTTAATAAAAGCTTCTTGCTCTTTGGAAATTTCATTTTCATTAATTATGAAAATATTTTCTTTTTCTAATTTTTGCTCAATTTCACCAAGAATACGTAAACTTTCAGATTGATGCTCAATTACAATTTCTGTAATTTTTTTTAGTAATTTTTCTGCACTAATCCCTTTTAATACTTTTTCGGTATCTATATTTTCAAAGTTCATTCTACGAATAGCAGCATAACGTACTCTAAAAAATTCGTCAAGATTATTTGAAAAAATTCCTAAAAAACGAAGTCTATCCAAAAGTGGTACCGAAGAATCTCCTGCTTCTTGTAATACTCTAGCGTTAAATGTTAGCCAACTTTTTTCTCTATCTATGTATTTGTTTGGATTTGTATTGTTCATGTTTATAATGACTTGGAAAAATAAATCTATTTACTTTACCTTTTTCTAGTTCATTCCAATCATTTGTATCAAAATGCATAAATACTACACCTGATGTTGGAACATTTTCTATAAAAGTATCCCCAAATTTATTAACAAAATTTGTAATAGCTTCATTATGTCCAAAAAGAATTAGATTATCATACGTATTTTTACATTTTTTTATGAATTCTTCTAACTTTTTCACTTCAAAAGTGTAAAGTTCTTCTTCAATTTGAATATTTTCATATGAAATTAAAAGATTTTGAGAAAAAATCATAGCTGTTTCTTTTGCTCTTTTTGCATTACTACTCCAAATAATAAAAGACTTAGGTAATAAATCGTGTAATTTAGATGAAATTAAATGAGCATCATGAATTCCTCTTTTTGATAATGGTCTATCAATATCATTTAAAGGTAAATCCCAACTTGATTTAGAATGACGAACAATAATTAAGTTTTTCATAACAAAATATTTTAATTACTTTAAAGAAAGTTATTTTTTTTTACATAAAAAATTAATTTTTAACATAATTACTGTTATTTCATAGATATTTAACTACTGTTTATCGAAATAGGTATAAATACGTATTTGTAACTATCATCATTTTAGTAATTTAGCAAAAGATTTAAACAATTAATCATAATTAAGTAAAACCTAATTTACTTATTATTAATGAAAAAATTTATTTGTTTATAATTATGATTTAACCCCCAAATCAAAAAAAAGTTTTTCTCCCCAAAACTAACATTTTACAACTTACTGCTTTTTAAAAAAAAATTAATTATTTTAAAAAAGTGGATGTTATGAAACCAAAAAAAACATTTAAAAAAGAAGGCAATTTCAAAAGAAAAATGATTTTGAAACTTACTTTTTTTATCATTCTATTTAATGTTACTATATCGTATAGTCAATCTAATCAATGTAATGCAACTTTAAATGTAGAAAAGGATAGAAATGTAAGAAGCGCTCCACAAAACGGGACTTATTACTCGATGATTTTAACAAATAATGGTTCGGTAACAAATACATTTACTTTAAACTCAAATATTATTAACAACTCATGTCAAAACCCAGACAATAGTAACACTTCACAAAATGTAATTGTAACCTCTACATTTTTAGATAAAAAACTTAACCCAATAAGTGTAATATCAGTTCCACCAGGACAAAAAGTTAAGTTTTTTGTTCATATCACTGTCCCAAATGGAACAAATACTAATAAATGGTGTTGTACGAAAATAAATGCTGTTTCTAATATATGCCCTGCGTATGAAGTAAATACTATTTTACAAACTCTCATAATTAAATCAACCGAAGATTAATCATAATATATCAAATTGTTATAACAGACAAACTGTCTAAAATAATTTAAAGATGAAAAAATATTTACTCTTATCAACCCCTAAATTACTTAGTATCAAAAAATATTTTGTTATACTATTTATTTTCGCAAATTTTATTGGTTTTACACAAACAATTACACCAACAAAAACAGTTACAGTAAACCCAAATTCATGCAGCTTAATTGATGTGGAATTAATGATTCAAGGGGCAAATCCAATTAACAGACCGTTGGAAGTTATGTTAGTTATTGATGTTTCAGGAAGTATGGGATATAATATACAAGGAGATACAAATACTCCAATAGATTATGCAAAAGACGCTGCCACAGATTTTATAAATAATATTTTCTTGACTGCAAATAATCCAACAGGGTTAAATAAAGTTGGAATTGTTAGTTTTGGAACTACAGCTACTCTTAGACAAGGACTTACTCTTGCTTCTGGCAAAAACGGATTGTTATCTATTATAAATGGATTAAATGCTAATGGATCAACTAATAATCAAGACGGTATTGTAAAAGCTGATGCAGAGTTAACAGCAAATGGAACATTTAATTGCGTCACTGCAAGAAGTATCGTACTCTTAACAGATGGAGTTACAAACCGAACTGGGCCAACTGGCTCATCATGTTCTTCTGGAACTGGAGGATCTTGTGTTCAAAGTACAATTACTGCAGCAAATAATGCAAAAACAACCACTGTATCTGGTACAGTATATAATAATCAAATATTCGCAATTGGGTTATTTGGTGCAATTTCAGGTTCAGATCAAAACACTGCAGAATATACTTTAAACAATGTCCAATCTGGTGGTGCTTTTTTTACAGAAAGTGCAGCTAATTTAACTGGAATTTACACTCAAATATTTACTCAACTATCTTGGGTTGCAGCTCAAATTACAGGAACTCCATTTACTACTGAAACAATTAGTAATGATTTTACATTAGTTCCTGGCTCTATTTCAATTTCTAAAGGAACTTATAGTTTAGCGGGTAACGTAATTTCATGGAATATTGATTTTTTAAATGTAGAAACAATAATCTTAAGGTATCAACTGACAGCTAATGCAAATATTTGTGGAAGTCAAATAGTTAGTTCAACAAGATTAGATTACAAAAATTCTACATGTACAAATTCTTCACAAAATGTAATAACTCCTCCTTACTGTGTTCCATGTCCACCAATTATCACTAAAGGTAGTATAGCTTCATGTTATTCTTCTGTTTCTAGCGCTGAAGCAGCAGCAATTACTGCGACTACAGCTACAAATAATTGCTCACAATCATTAACTAAAACTGCTTCTACTTCTGGAACCTGTAATGCAGTAATAACAGTAACAGTTACAAATAGTTGTGGAAGCAGTAATTCTGTTACATATAATACAAAAATAGACAATACTGCACCTGTTATTGCAGCACTTCCGGCAACTTCAACTATCAATTGTCCGGCTACTCCTGTATTCGCTGTAGCAACTGCAACTGATAATTGTGGTGCTGACTTTACTTTAACTTATAAT
>PKEA01000018.1 GCA_002862805.1 Flavobacteriaceae bacterium
CCAAGCCAAAACAAATATAACGCAAACTTTTGAATTTTCGGAGACTCGAGCACTTTGTGCGAACTGGCGAAGCAAAATTCGGAAGTATGCCCTTGCCTAAGCCATTTTTTTTAACTGCTGTTACCACTAGTATTTTTACATTATATAGATTATAATATCTGTAAATTCTTCCATAGAATATTGACTAAACTTTGATAATGTTACAGACAATATATTTTTAGGTTTTATTATCTCTTTTTTAAATTTATAAATTTTAGTTTTTTCATTTTCAAAATATTCTGGAAAAACTGATTCTTTTTTAAATTTATCGTCGCTAAAAGTTAGTTTAATAAGCCAGTTTTTATTCTTGTTTTTAGGAATTTCAAAGTAATAATAATTATTATCAGATGTTAATTTTGGTAATGCTTCAAAACCAGTTTCAAAATACATTGAATGAACATAAGGCTGTTTGTTGAATTCATCAATTGATATAGGATTTTCCATTAATTGCCATTCTTTAATATCTGGAAAATGTGAAAGTATTAATTCATTGGGTTTAGTTGCAAAATAATAATTAATGTTTCCATTCTCGTATTGTTTTGCCCAAGTAGTATCGACAAAAAGCCATGAGTTTTCAATTTTAATTGCATTCCAACTATGTCTATAGGCAATATCTTGTTCAGGTTCTATTGTAATATTTTCTTTTCCTTTAACATATCCACCAATACCCATACATTCAATATCAGATTTGTCCATAAAATGCTTGAATAAACTAGAATATCCAGCACAAATGCCTTTTCTATCACTATAAACTCTTTTATAATCCTCAGAATATTCAATGTCAATTTGAAGATTTTTTGAATTAATTAATACTTCGGCTTGTTTTTTATCATATTCAATATTCAAATTTATCCAGTAATAAAAAAATTTAGCTTTTTCAAGCTTTATAGTTATGTTTTCGTTTGCAAATTTTATTAATTCTTCTATTTCAATTTTTGTATTACTTTTCGACTTTGCTAACTCCAATACATTATTATTCTGGCTAAAAGCAGTCGTACATATTAGTAAAAAAAGTATTTGTATGATTTTCATTTTCAATATTAGTGGTAACGTGTTGCCGCTTGTGGCAGTTGCGTAAATTTATAACAAAAGATTACAAGTACAAAACTCCTCGTGGAATTTTCGGAGAAAATTCCGAACACAAGACAAGCCTAGCAATTGCTACAAACGGCTGTTATAAGACGTTTTTTAATGATGATATTTAGGTTTAATGACAATTGGTTTTTGAACTCCACGAACAAAATTCTCTTCTAAAAAAGATTTAAGATTTGAGTCCACATTAGGGTTTAAGAAACTTCCAGTTACACTACAAGCATAATTTTGATTAGATGAACCGATAAGTTCAAAATTCATAAATGTTATTGCTCCAGGTTCATTTAAAGTCTTTGAAGGATTTCGTTTGAGTTCTATTTCAACGTCATTTAATGCTCTCGATAAAATATTGGCATTGAATACTGGTAAATGAAAAATTAGATTTGTTATGTCGACAAATAAAGCAGTTGAATAATTGAGATATCCGCTCGTGAAATTACTACGTATTACACTTTTTAACTTACGAAAAACTTCTTTCTCGTTGGGAATCTTGTCAAAGTCAAATTGTCCGCTTCCACATTCTATAAAAACATTCGATCCATTCCAATCAATTATAAAATCTGGTCGTTCATTTTTTAAAAATGTAATTTTCTTTCTATCAAGCGACCAATGTATATACAATTCATAAATATCACCAAATAAGCCAACACTTTTCTTGTTTTTTACAATTCTGATTTTCCATTTTTCATATTCAGAATTGTTTGTCTTTTTAAGCATATCCATGTATTCAACAATACCATACAAACAATTATATAGCAAGTATCTATATTCATTTGTGTCTGGATTAAGCTCTAAAAGTGTTTTGTAAGTAAAGCAAAATGGATGATCAAAATTAGAGGAATTTTCTAGGTCGAAATCCAAAATTGTTAAGAACATAGCTCTTAAACTCATCAAGTCTTGATTTCTATCTGTTTTCATTGTGGTTTATTAAACGAGTGTACTGAAAATGGCTTATAACGTCCACCGCTATAATTTCGGTGTGGTGCAAAAATGCGAGATTCTTCAAATATCTCGTAATATTTACTAAAAAAAACAATATTAACCAAAGCCTAAAAGCAACACTGAAATATAGCGGTTGTTATATGATGGCTTTTTAACACACGAATTATGATAGTAAGAGAAATTTTTTACGGTGTTAGATGCAACCGTTGTAAAGAACAATTTGATGATGGAGAACATTCATTTTGGAGTGATGAAGATGGTGCTGTTGAAAACGCAATGGAATCAGAATGGATTGAAAAAAAAGGAAAACATTATTGTCCTAATTGTTATGATTATGATGAAGAAAAAGACGAACAAAAGGTAAAGGCTGATTTCCCTGAATATGTTATGAAACTGAAAAGTTTCATTGATAAAATATTAAAAAGTTATCCAGCAACTGTTTATGAAAAAGAAGATTATTTTCAAATTTCTACTGGAATTTATTCAGGTACATCTTTTGAAAAATTTGAAGAAAATTATATTAAAGAATTATTAGGAGAGAAATTAATCTCATTAGAATATCAAAAACACGAAAGATACACAAGATATGATTGTGTAATACTTGTTAAACGTTATGTTTCTGAAGCTATCATATAACGTCTTGCGGCTTTGTTTCAGTGGCTTTGATTAGACACTGACCACAACAAATATAAAACAAAATTACGAATCATAGAGGTTTTTCCAAAGGAAAAACCAAGCCCAAGCCATTGAACAAAACCGCTGTTGTGCGTTCGGTTTATTCTTGACACCCAATTAAAGGAATACAAAATATAGGAGCAAGACCACCAGAAATTAGTATTCCGATTTTTGTTTTTTCAATTTCAAAAAAGAGAGTGTTGTTTTCAATATAGTTTGGTAAATTTTCAGGCATTCCCATATCATAAACCATAATATTATTTTTACTGTCAATAAATGCTATTTCGCTTCTTCCTCGAGGTGATAACATTTCACCAATTCCAATTATCTTAAAATTTGTAATAACTTTATATGAGTTTTCATTATCAATATCTTTTAATTCCCCCAAATATTTTATTTCAGTTTTCGTATGTTTCTCGTCAATTATTTGTAGTTGATTAATTTCACTCGATTTAATGAACTTTTTATAGAAACGTAGTTTGTCTTTACTTTCATTAATTTTCTTATCTAATGAATTGCCTTTCATAAATTCAGTAAAGACTAAAGTATCGTAAATAATAGAAGGAATGTTTTCTGAATGATTTCTTACAGTTGTTTTAATTTCTGTTTGTGGTTTTTTTTTAGAACTGTTAATTTTTGATTCGTCAATTTTTGAATTACAGTTAAAAAAAACAATAGAAATAATTAAAATATAAAGTTTATTCATTTTTGTTTTTCAATATTATTTTTGATTTTTCACGCGGTTTTCAAAACTGACGCACAACGTTCTGCGGCTTGCTCTCAGTGGCGTTGAACCAACACCAAGCCATTACAAATATAACAAAACATTCCATTCAGCAGCGGATTTTCCGTAGGAAAATCCGAAAGTAGCCATTGAAGCAAACCGCTGTTATCTCTATAATAATTCTGCAAGTACCCTTTTGCACTTAAAGTACTGTATTTATTGACTTTGTAAAAAATACTAAAGCAAATTTAAGCATAAAAAAGCATCAAAATACTTGATTTGTTGTACCAATTGTTGTACCTTAGTACTCCGTTGCACTAGAATGAAACACTAGTAAAATCAATGCTTTCGCTCGTTTGCACCGCTTTACAAATATAGTATAACATTTCTAATATTCTATAATTATGGCATCCATTAAATTAATACTACGCACCAATCAGAAAGATCAAACAGGTAAAAGCCCTTTGTACATTAGAATTATAAAAGATAGAAAAACGAAATTTATCACTGCCGGACTCAAACTTAAAGAAAGTGATTGGGATGAAGCAAAGCAGAGAGTAAAGAAAAGCTATCCTAACAGCGCGCGAATGAATGCTGCACTTGCTCAAAAAATTGCTGATGCTGAAGGACAAATTGCCGACATGGAACGTAAAGTAAAAACCGTTTCCATTAAAAAACTAAAAGAAGCGATTAAAGGTAAAGAAGTACCAAATTTCTTCGAGTATTCACGTAAACATTGTGAACGAATCAAAAACAACGTTTCCATTTCAACTTATAAAAATTACCATGCCTATTTAGATAAGTTTGAAAAATGGGTAGGGACTAAGGAAGTTTATTTTGATGACATTACAGTTTCATTATTGATGGATTACATGAGTTATCTAAGCAACGAACTAAAAAACGGAAATACAACACAGCGTTATTCCATTATGATATTGGCAATTATGTTCAAAGAAGCTATCAAAGAAGACTTAATTCCCGAATACATGTATCCGTTTAGTAAGTTGAAATTAAAGAAAGACCCAAGCAGAAGACAGTTTTTAAAGAAAGAGCAATTCGAGGCGATTATCAATTATAAAATAGATGAAAAATCAAAAGCGAGTGTATATCGCGATATGTTTATCTTTTCAATTTTCGCAGGAGGATTACGATTCAGTGATGTATTAGAATTTCAAGTAAAACACTTCAATGAAGAAGAAAGAAGAATACAAAAAGTAATTCGCAAAACAGGAAGAATGCATCAGTTTAAAATAGGTCAGTTAGCATTGGACATCATCAACAAATACAAAAAGGAAAATGCAGAACAAGACGACTTTATTTTCCCTGTAATCACAAATAAAGAGCTGTATTTAAAGAATGATGAATACCGTTATACTTTTATAGAAAGTGCCAATAAAGCGGCTAATTTTCAATTACAGCGCATTGCAAAGAAATTAGAAATTCCAGTAAAAGTAACATTTCACATAAGCCGCCACACCTTTGCAACCAATGCTTTAAACAACGGAATGCGAATAGAGCACGTTTCAAAACTAATGGACCACCGCGATATCAGCACAACCCAAGTATATGCTAAAATCATTTCGGAAGAATTAGACAAAGCGGTCGACAACTACATCTACTAAAACAGAACGAGAGTAATTTTTATAAAAAACTACTCTCGTTTTCTTTTTCGAAGGTAAATTTTACCTTTTTTTACTCTCGAAATCCAAATCCCTAGCAAATACAAGCCTTCGCAATTTTGTTAAAAACTTGTACGAAAAACAACGCAAACAGGTGCTGAATTTATTCTAATTTTAGGCATCCCAAATAGTAAAAAACTTCCAAAATCATATTGAAATCTATTTGAAGTATAACTGAACTTCAAGCAACTATAACATTTCAAGTCGTGACATTGGAAAAAGTGTAACCAAATAACAAATAATGAACAAATTTAACACCGGCAAAAAACGTGAACTTGAAAGGGCAAAACATCAAAAAATCATTGTTCTCAGAATGGAGAACCATCGACACAGCACAAAGTGCAGCTTCTATTTTTGACATTACTCACGACCAGGAACCCACACTGGAAAACTATTGTATTGCTTTACTCGAAAAAGTATTTACAA
>PKEA01000073.1 GCA_002862805.1 Flavobacteriaceae bacterium
ATAAGAATTTACAATTCCCATTATAAAGGTAATAAGAAACAATAAGATTAAAATCTTAATCGTGTCATACACAAAAAAATTGAGTGCATCACCTAATTTACTTCCTTGAGCAATGTCAAAAATTGAATAAATTAACCAATCGGAAAAATTTTGCAACCACTCAAACATAATTACTTAAGTGCTTCTAAAATTTCGGTTTCACTTGGAACTCTTCCTTTAATTTTAACAATTTCATCTACTACTACAGCTGGAGTTGACATGATGTTATATTCCATTATTTTTTGAATATCTTCCACTTTTTCAACGGTTGCATCAATATTATTTATTGCAATTACATTTCTTACAGCTTGTTCGGTTGCTTTACATTTTGCACAACCTGTTCCTAAAATTTTAATAGTTTTCATATTTATTTTTTTATTTGAGAAAAAACATAGAACATTTCTGAAGCAATTTCTAAACTTCTTTCAGCATATTTTTCATCCATTAAATTGGTTCCGTCAAAAGCTTTTGGATCTTCATAAGTAATAGGAATTCTTTTTTCTGCTCCAGCAATAAATGGACAACCACCATCTGCTTGCGAACAAGTCATGATAGCAGCAAAATTTGATTCTGGATTAAATACATCATCATATTTTTTTGAAAAACAGATGATAGGATGAGCGTTTTCGTTGTATTTTACAGCATAAACTGGATTTCCAGATTCACTCAATTTTTGAATTTGAAACCCTTGATTTTGTAATGTCTCAGCAACTTTTGGAAACATTGCAGTAGCTTCTGTTCCTCCAGAAAAGCAGAAAACATTTTTAATATTAAAATGCAAAGCCATGGTTTGTGCCCAAATTTGCGTTAAATGACTTCTTCTAGAATTATGAGTGCAAATAAAATTTAATCGAATAGTAGCATTCTCTTTACTTTTTTGCTCTATAAAATCAACTAAAGGTTGTAAAACATCTTTTCGTTCTTGAGAAACTTCTATATTACTAATTTCTTCAATTGTTTCTTTTAATTTTGAATACATATTATATTTTTTTAAAGTGACTAAAAATAA
This sequence comes from Flavobacteriaceae bacterium, assembly GCA_002862805.1. GTDB lineage: Bacteria > Bacteroidota > Bacteroidia > Flavobacteriales > Flavobacteriaceae > Flavobacterium. The sequence continues at coordinate 1,049 of PKEA01000073.1, forward strand.
AGTTTTGCGTAGTTTCAAAAGGAGTTTTATGATCTTCTGTAAAACAATTTTCCATTTCAAATCCTTCTTCAAATACATCTAACATCTTTTCTACTGAATATTGAGAAATATCCAATCCACTACATTTTAATGGACCTTCATTAGAAAAAGTTCCTAAAACAAAATTTCCACTAGAGTTTAAAGCATTTGAAACAATAGCTTTGTATTTAGTAATATCTGATTCATTAGTCAAAAAATGAAATGAAGCTCTATCATGCCAAGCATCAAATTTTTCTGTTGGTTCAAAATCTAAAACATCTGAAACAATAAAAGTTACTTTATCTGTATTAGTTCCTAGCCTCTTCTTACTTCTTTCGATAGCATTTTCTGAAATATCTAACAAATATAAATTAGTATAACCTAAAGCAATTAAATTGTCAATTAAATAACTATCACCTCCTCCAACATCAATAATTTTAGCATCTTTTGGCAATTTTAAAGATTGAATTAATTGAATTGAATTTTCTGGCTTTTCTTGATACCAGCTTACTTCGTTTTCAAGCTTTGTTGAAAAAACTTTTTCCCAATGTTCTTTTTTTACATTTTCCATATTAACAGCATCCTGAATTTGGATTACACGAAGTTTCTTTTTGCTTCCACTCACCTATTTTAACTTTTGGTTTTTCTGTTGGAATTCCACATTTATCTTTTGCCAAACAATCTGTTAATTTTGAAATTAATAAAAAATTTATTCCATCAAAATCTAAATCAAATTTACCAATAGTATCTTTCATTTGATATTCCACTTCAATTTCTAAATCTGGAATATTTAAAACCTTTTCAGAAAGTTCAATTATGTGAACCAATTTTTCTGGATGTAGTCTGTGGTCATAATCATTTGCTTCCCACAATTGAAAATTAGCAACTTCTTCATTACGAACGGTTCCACCACAATCGATAAAGTTTTTAGCTACTTTACCTACTTCGGTAACATGAAAATGACTAGGAACAAGGTTGCCATTTGGTAATTGAAAAGCAATGGTTTCTAATTTTTGTAGTGCGGATTTAATTTCTGATAATTTCATTTTTTTAGTAATTAGAGATTAGTAAAAGGTAATTAGCAACATTTATTTTTTAATTGTTTTGAAATTTCATTAAAGTACGTTTCAAACATAGAAATAGTTTCGGGATTTAAGCAATAACAAATGGCAGTTCCTTCAATAGTACCTTTTATAATGTTTGCGTTTTTTAATTCTTTTAAATGTTGGGAAATTGTAGGCTGAGCCAATGGCAATTCGTTTACAATATCACCACAAATGCATGAATCTACTTTTAAAAGATATTGAATTATAGCAATACGCGCAGGATGCGACAATGCTTTAAAAACATTTGCCATATTATTTTGTTCGTCTGTAAAAAAATCTGATTTTGAAGCTCCCATAATTAAATTATTATATTGCAATATTACGATATAATAATTAAACAACAAAATTTGCTATAAAAAAAGTCCTGATTTTCATCAGGACTTTTAAAATATTTTATAAAAATAAGTCTATTCTTTTACAAATCTCGTGTTTATAGAACCATTTTCAGTATTAACCTTTATAAAGTAAGTACCAGATATTAAACTAGAAACATCAATAGCATTTGTGTTATTTGAAACAGCTAAAACAATTTGACCTAATATATTATAAATTTCAACTGATTGAATTTCTAAATCATTTTTAGATTGAATATTTAAAATAGAACTTGCTGGATTTGGGTAGATAGTAAATTCATTTTCACTAAAAGATTGATTTGCTAAAGCAGCTACAATTGTAGTTGTATAAGTATTTGTAATTATTGCAGGATTAGCATCAAAATAAATATTAGAACTGTTTGAAAAAGTATCACCAATAGTTAATGTTGGTAATAATTTAATTTTAAAAGCTATATAACCACCATTATTTGGAGCATTGTAATCTAGATTAATATTGTCAAAAACAAACTCAACAAGGTTTCCATTTATTTTTGTATAAAATGAATGACTTGCCTGTAACGGAATTAAAGTTGAAATATCAAACTTAGAAGTATCAATAATATCTTCGATACGAACAGTTTGAGCAGCAAAAGTACCTGTATTTTCAAAACGAATCATATAATGCACATATTCACCTACTATACTAACTTCTTCTGTTTCTCCTTGTAAACACGTTTTATCGTTTGGATCATAAGAACCTACAACAATTTGATCTAATGTAAATGTATTGTCAGCCGGAGTATAATCTGTCCAATCATGAATTACATTTGCAGTAAAATGTAGTTCATCATCAATATTAACGGCTGGACTATCTGATGGGCTATTTAAATTAAAAACTACATCAAATTCTAAGGTTAAAAAAGGCAAGGAATAAAAATCCCAACTAATAGTATTTGTATTTGAAGAATTAAAAACTGGAGCAGAAGAAACATAAGTTAAAATAGAATTATCATATGATAGTGTAACTGTACCATTTGTTTCATCAAAACCTTTATTTCTAACAATAACTTTATATTTTGCCTCAAACCCTGGTCTTGCTGGAGTTGTAGGCAAAATTGTAACTTCTAAATCATCGTAATATTCTAAACCATTCCAAGTTAAACATACATTTTGCTCAAAAGGACTTGCGTCTGTAGGAAAATTTACTGTAAAATTAGTTGGTGAAATAGTAAAGTAATTTGGGTTTTCTATTACCGGAGTAATAGTGTAATTTCCTGTTCCTAATGGTATATAATAATTTCCTATTTGATTACCTGAAGTTATAACAGTACTTGTACCATCAAATATTTCATACTTAACATTTGGAACCATTAAATCGTCAATATCACCATTACATCCATTTTCAAAATAATCATATTGCACATTACCCGAAACTTCATATAAAGTAGGATAATCACAACTTAAATTTGAAGCTTGACATGTTGTGTAACCATAATCTATAATTTTTTGTTGTACTAAGGTCAAATCATCATCATCGCAACAAACAAATTCTAAATTAGGATTACCTGAAAAATTTAACGTTGTCCATGGTGAGGCATTACCATTTTTTAAGTATAAAGTCTGTAAATTTGGAATATTTGGACAATATAATTTAATAAGATTAGTAATATTAGTTACATCTATACTACTTAATTGAGTATTATTACATCCCAATTCTTCCAATAAAGCATTTTGACTTAAATCAATGCTTAAAATTTGATTTGAACTTACCCATAAAATTTTTAAATTAGAATTTTGAGTTGTATTTAAACTTGTGAGTAAATTAGTACCAACATCTAAATCTGTTAATAAGGGTAATTGAGTTACATCTATACTTGTTATCTGATTGTTATATAAATATAATTTTTCTAATAATGTATTTTGACTTAAATTAATACTTGAAATTTGATTGTTACTTAAATATATAATTTTCAAATTTAAATTTTGAGCGATATTTAATCCTGTAAGTAAATTTTGAGTAATATAAATTTCTTGCAAAGATGGTAATTGGGTAAGGTCAATAGAAGTTAGTTGATTATTATTAATATCAAGATAAAGTAAAGAATTATTAGAACCCAAATTTATATCAGTCAATAAATTATAAGAAGCACTAATTGACTTTAAATTAATGTTTTGATTAATATCTAAATTAACTAAACTATTTAAACTTAAATTCAAAAAAATCAAGCTATTATTATACGACAAATCAATACTAGTCAATTGATTATTAGATGCATTAAATGATATTAAATTTGTAAAATATTGAATACCAGCTACATCAGAAATATTTAAAGAAAATACTCTTAAAACCTTAATAGCTTGTGCTTCTGAAACTTGAATTTCACCATCCCCATTAGTATCAATATAATTATATGTACTAACATTACCATTAGAATCTGGTGTAGCAAATGAAGCAATAGAATTACTTGGACTTGCACTCAACAAAGCGGCTTTAAAATTAGCATCAGGAATATTAACAATCTGTGCATTAGCTAAAAAACTAAATGTAAGAAATAATAGGAAGTAAAGTTTTTTCATGTTTCTTAATTTGACAAGTCAAATGAAGCGAAAAAAATTGATTCATACAATTTATTGCACTAAAAATTAAACTATAAAACGTATTTATACTATAAATTGCAATTTTATGTATAAAAAAAGTCCTGATTTTCATCAGGACTTTTAAATATTAAAATGACACTTCGACAAGCTCAGTGTGACAAAAAAGTGAGATTATTTTTCTCCTTTTTCCATTTTTGCTTTTAATTCAGCTAATGCATCAATATCACCTAAAGTAGATTTCTCTACATTATTGTTTGATGATGAAGAAGATTCAACAGCAGCTTTTACATGTTTTTCTTCTTCTTCACGGAAGATAGCTGTATGAGAAGCAACTACTCTTTTGAATTCTTTATTGAATTCAATAACTTTAAAGTCAGCACTTTCTCCTTTTTTCAATTTCTTACCATCTTCTTTTTCTAAGTGACGTGTAGGAATGAAAGCAACGATATCTTCTCCGAATTCAACTGTAGCA
>PKEA01000084.1 GCA_002862805.1 Flavobacteriaceae bacterium
AGCTAAAAGAAGTGGCGACGAGCCAAAACCAAGCCAAAACAAATATAACGCAAACTTTTGAATTTTCGGAGAAAATTCGGAAGTATGCCCTTGCCTAAGCCATTACTTTTAACTGCTGTTAGCTGTTCGTTGATTAATCAGGTATTACTATCTCAGCTTCTAACAAGTTAAGTTTTATATATTTTTTATTAATTTCTTTATCTAAAGTTTCTTTATCGTTTTCAAATTTAACTAACCCATTATCAAAGTTCCAAGTTCCTAAATAATTTAGAGAGTTTGCCTTAACTGTAAAAACATAAGGAATTAAATCAGTTTCTTTAATTTCTCCAGATTTTAATTTTTTATTAAAGTCATCTGTTGCGTCAATATCTTTATAAATAGGTTCAATAAAAGTTTTAGAACCATACCATTGACTTTTTACCCAATAATAGTTAAGAATAGAATAAGTTCCTGGTTTTAAAATATAACAAAATGTATTTTCTTTTGCACTTTTAAATGCTGGTTTAACTATGAACGAAAATAATTCGTGAGTTTCAGTATTTTCTATTCTTATTTCTTGAATGAAACCACCACTGCTAAATCCAAGTCTTTGTCTGAAATTACCATAAATTACAGATTTTGTATTGGGAATCGATTCGTCATTTCCAAGTTTTTCAAGCTTTTCATAGTCATTGAAATTTTGCGCATTTACAAAAAGTGTAATAATTGTTAAAGTTAAAGTTAATATAAATTTCATTTTTTCATTTTTAAGAATAATGTTCTTGATAATTTTGTTTTTCAATGACAGCTAACGTTCGACGGCTTGTGGCAGTTGCCTAAATTTAGCACTTAATTTCACAAGTACAAAACTCCTAATGAATTTTCGGAGAAAATTCAAACAAAGACCAAGCCTAGCAATTGCTACAAACAGTTGTTGTGCCTAGTTTTTCTTAAATAGTCGTTTTAGTTTATTTAAAAAACCACTTTCACTTTCTATTTCATTTTTATTTATATATCTCTCAACTTCGACCACCATTTCTTCTGGTTTTTTACTATCGTTTATGTGAACTCTTTTAGGTTCTGATATAGTTTGTCCAGTTAACCTTTCAAAACTTTTTTTTGCATTTTCATATATTTTAATTTCATTTTCAGGTCTTTCATCAACATATGAAATTTCAGGAAATAAACCACTACTTGACTTAACAGATTCAGATTCAAAATCATTCATAATACCTTGATAGATTCTTGTAGCCATTTCAGTTTGTTCAACATTTTCATAAGATTGAGCAAATTGAAGCATATCTTCTCCAATTTCGTATTTTTCCAATAAATTACCAATTGAATTACTAATTTGTGCCTTTGTTGCAGAAAGATTCGCAATTGATTTGTCTTGATTTTCAGATTTTTTTAAATTATCAATAAAATCTTGTAACCTTTGTCTTATTATAGGATTAACTTTATATAAATCTCCTAAATCAGATAAGTGTACACCTTTATTCATTGCTGATTGTGACATAAGTTGAATAAATCCACCCATTTTAAAAGAAAGTTCAACTAAAATATTTGCAAAATTTATAAGTTGAGTTTTATCAATTTTAGATTCTTTTAGTGATTCAAATATACTTAAACCTTCCAAAAACTCTTCTTGATATTTTTCCGCAGAAAAACTTTCAGCATCTATTTCAACTGTTTTGTTGTTTAAAACATCTAATAAAAAATTATGAATTTGAAATTCGTTAGAGTTTATCAATACTTTCTTTAATTCTTCAAAATTATTTTCTTTAATTAAATTCGTCATTTTTTACGTTTGGTTTTAAAATTAGGCACAACGTGTTGCAGCTAAAAGAAGTGGCGACGAGCCAAGACCAAGCCAAAACAAATATAACGCAAACTTTTGAATTTTCGGAGAAAATTCGGAAGTATGCCCTTGCCTAAGCCATTACTTTTAACTGCTGTTGTAGGCAGTTTTATTTGTCGATTACGTAAACTTTTTTCATAAAAAATTTATATTTGTCAGTTATAGTTAAACTTGCTGAATCTTTTCCAATATTAGTTTTATGTAATATTTTTTCTTCGATTGTTCCATTAATTATAAGTTCACCTTTTTTATAAGCATAGACACCAAAAAATGGGTTACGAGTTCCGTCTGTAAAAGTGTCATTTTTTATTTCATTTTCTGAATATTCATTTTTGATTATGACATTTAAAAAATTATAATCAGCTTTTGTTGAAGTGTCATAATAATTTAATGTTAATTTGTTTTTTCCTATTTTAATAGTGTCTGGAATATTTAAATTAAAAAAGGAGCTTTTCGAATAATCAATTTCTCCATTTTGAGAATAGAAAACTTCTTGATTTTTTACATAAATATCTTTGTCTATAAAAAACTCTTCTTTCTTCATAACTTTTCCATTTTCTCGGTAAGTTGTAAACCAGCCATTTTTAAAGCCATTTTTATAGAAACCTTTTTCACGTAATTTTCCATTTTCATAATATATAAAAGTAGAATCTTCAACTTCGCCATTAATATAGTTACCAGTTGCTTTTAGTTTTCCGCCAATATAGTACTCAAAAAATTTTCCGTTTTTAATTTCGTTTTCATTGATTTCAATTTTAAGTTTAGTGTTTCCATTTGCGTGAAATTCTTCATAATACTTTTTATTGTCACATGATAAAAATGAAATTATCAAAATTATAAATATTGTGTTTTTCATATGTTTTTTAAAAATTGCCTACAACGTTTTGCAGCTAAATTTCTGTGGCGATAATTAAGCTACGGCTGACACAAATATAGAAAAAACCTTTCAATAAGCGCATTATTTTCGGCTGATAAAACCCAAGCCAAAGCCATGAAATTTAACTGCTGTTGTACGCAGGCTTTTATTTCATGTTCTTCAATTCTTTTTTTAAATTATATATAAAAATCATTTTTAGGATTGTGCTTATTCCAAAAAAGAACGCTGGTCTTCCACTTCTAATTAGGTTTCTATAATTAAAATTATAAAATATTTTTTTACTTCGAGTAATTATTGTTACATCGAGAGAGTTTAGATAGAATTTATTATTTCTAAGTTTAATTTCGTCATATTTTTTAAAATACTCCCAATTTAAGTTGTTTAAAGTTTTTGCTACAATTTCAAAATTATTTTTTTCTGTTAGTTTGGTATTTATTTCACTAAAATATTCATCTTTCCATTGAATATATATAGTAAATAAAACAGGTAAAATAAAGTGTAAAAAATTAATTTCAAAATTAAATTCTGTTGATATCAGTATACATACTGGGATAAATAATAAAGTGCTTGTAAAGCCACCCAATATTATGTCAAACCAATTATCAGAATTCCTTTTTAATTTCATATTTTTTTCGAAGCTTGCGTACAACGTGTTGCAGCTAAAAGTAGTGGCGACGAGCCAAAACCAAGCCAAAACAAATATAACGCAAACTTTTGAATTTTCGGAGAAAATTCGGAAGTATGCTCTTGCCTAAGCCATTGCTTTTAACTGCTGTTGTAAACAGTTATTTTAAGTTCCAATTTGCTAAAATACTATCACATTCAATTTTAGTTATATTTCCAATATAAGGTTTTCCTGATTTCCTTTGTTTTTCACGATTTGTTAAACCAGGAGTTCCGCAAATAAATTGATCTCTATTAATAACGTAATGATTGGTTTCAAAATAATCTTTATTTCCGTTTTCGTCTTCAAAATAGTAATTTAATACTAAAATTTCATAGGTTGTACTATCAATATACTTTTCATATAAGTCTATTTCTGAGGTAATTTTGTTTTTCCAGAAAAAAATATTTGAATCAAATAGTAAAGATTTTTTTCGAAACATTGGTTTCTTACTTTCTATTAAACTTTCATATTCAATTCCTATTGGAACTGCAATTCCTTTAAAAATTAAGAAATACTTATCAAAAAAAGAATCACTATAATTCCATAGCGCTAATTCTTTCCAATTATCCCAGCTATATTTAGTTGATTTCATGTTTTTAGAAATTTCATGTAAACCAATTTTTTTCCTTTCGGAATTATATGCTTTTTCATATTTATTAAATATAGAACTTTGAGAATAAAATGAAATGTTGTAGATTATTGAAAGCAATAAAATTGTAACAATAAATGAGATTAATATTTTTGTCCGTTTTTTCATAATTGTTTACAACGTGTTGCCGCTTGTGGCAGTTGCGTAAATTTATAACAAAAGATTACAAGTACAAAACTCCTCGTGGAATTTTCGGAGAAAATTCCGAACACAAGCCAAGCCTAGCAATTGCTACAAACGGCTGTTAGCAGTAGTGTTTTAGATTTGTTCTTGAAAGTCTATTTTTTTTCTTTTATTAATGAATAAGTAAATTAATTGTCCTAAATTAATAAACCAATGAGTCCAAAGTATTAATAAAAGATAAAACCACCAAGCTAATGCAGTTCCGTTTCCTTGTGATCTATAAAAAAGTCCGTATAGAAAATATGAACTGTAAATAGTGTGAATTGTGAAGTTGATTATTATTACTTGTTTCTTATTTTTAGCTTTTATTATTAACATTACAAATGTCACCCAATAAAGGAAGAAACTAAAAAATAATAGAAGTTCGTCATCATTCATTTTTAATCCATTTTATTTGTTGTCAATAAAAAAATGCCATAGCCAAAACAAAGCCCAAAGTAGCCCAAGTCCATTTATAATTAAAAGTCCTACGCTTTTATGGAATTTTGTCTTAAAGGTTAATCCTGTCGTAATTAGTAAAAAGTTTATTGAAAGTGAAATAGGTAAAGTTAAAAGCCCATAACCAAATGGACCTCCAGTAGATTTTATTGTCAGGAAACTAAAAGGCAAAAAGTAAATATTTGTCAAAATTACAAGTGTCGATATTGTCCAATTTGCTATTTTCAATTTCTTAAATGTCTATTTGTTATTTTTCGTCCTAACATTACTGCTAACGTGTTGCCGCTTGTGGCAGTTGCGTAAATTTAAGACAAAAGATTACAAGTACAAAACTCCTCGTGGAATTTTCGGAGAAAATTCCGAACACAAGCCAAGCCTAGCAATTGCTACAAACGG
>PKEA01000017.1 GCA_002862805.1 Flavobacteriaceae bacterium
GCTTGTGGCAGTTGCGTAAATTTATAACAAAAGATTACAAGTACAAAACTCCTCGTGGAATTTTCGGAGACTCGAGCACTTTGTGCGAACTGGCGAAGCAAAATTCCGAACACAAGCCAAGCCTAGCAATTGCTACAAACGGCTGTTGTGTGCAGTTATTCCTTTATGAATTTATTTGTGTTATCAATTTTCAAATAATTTTCTTTATTTGTATACCATTCTACGAACTTTTCATAATCTGCTTTATTGTTATTTTTCCATTCAGCAAATTCATTTTCGGAGCCAATTTGAAAAACATACTTGTTGTAAGAATCAAAGATTCCTTTATCAAGCATAGTTTTATGGTATTCAAATAATACATTTGGATATTTTATGTAATCTTCTTTGAAATAGTTTTTTATAAATTCAATTCTAATTTCTGAAAGTGTATTTAAATTTATCTCTTTTTGGTTTAAAATGCTTAAAATAAAGCTTTTACCAAATATTCCGCAGAAAGGCATTTTAAATTCTTTGTTTTTAAGATTATTAGCATCTATAATAACATCGCAAAATTCAATTTTTGTTTCGTCACCATTAAATTTAATTGCTTGTTTGTAAGTGTCAAAAAGTAATTTGCTTATTTCTGTTGTTCTCTTAGTTGTACGTTCTAAATTCATGAATATTTCTCCATAAATTAAACCTGATAATTTATCATTTGAATCTAAGTACAATAATGCCAATCTGTAATAATTTGAAGTAAACATTGGATCTGCTTCAATTCCTTTTTCGTAATTCTGAATTGCTTCATGGTATTTTTTTTGTCCAAGAAATATATTTCCTTTTTCTAAATGTAAATTTCCTGCATTTGGGAATTTTTTCATTCCTTCTTCGTATTCTTTGATTGCTAATTCTGATTTACCAAGATAACTGTAGCAGTTTCCAGACATTTGATAAATTTGACTATTGATATTTTTATACTTTTTAGTTTTTTCTAAAATGTCTATCGCATTTTCATAATCTTTTTTTAACATATATGCATATGCGATTTCATATGGATAAGTATAATCCTTTTTGTCAATTTTTTCACATTCCTTTAATAACAAAATGCTTTCATCTATTTTTCCATCATCCATTAGTTTTATTGCTTCTTTTGCTTTGTTCCAAGCAACTTCATTTCTTTGAGCAAAAATTGAAAATGAAATTAAAAATGTTATTATAAAAGTGATTTTTTTCATTATTTGTTTTTTATGTATTATTTCTGCGTTTTTTTACCAATTGCACACAACGTCCCAGCGCTTTGCGAGGTTGCGGACTAAAGAAGCCTTAACTTTCGGTTAAACACTGACCTTAAAGATAAGCCAAAACTTTAAATTTATCACTTACCCCGCAATCTTGCAAAACGCTTGTTGGCAGATCGTTATTCTTTTATTATTTTAGTGTTTATTATACCTTTTTCTGTATAAAGTTTTAGAATATAATTTCCTGTCTTCAAATTACTTAAATCAATTTTATTTTCAGAAATCGAATTTGAACTTAAAATTCTACCTGCAATATCATAAACTTCAACTTTTGAAATATTATGTTCTGTTTTGAAATTTAAAATATTTTTTACAGGGTTTGGATATACAGAAATGTTATTGATAAAATCATTTTCTTGTAAACCCAATGTGTTTTGAATTGTTGTCGTATAATTATTTGTAACTATTGGAAAATTATAATCAAAATAGATATTTGCCGAATTGCTAAAAGTGTTTCCAATAACTAAATTTGGTTTTGTTTTAATTTTAAAAGATACATAACCATCATTGTTAGCGTTATCAAAAGGAAGATTTATATTTTGAAAAATAAACTCTACTTTATTTGTGCTTGATATTCTTGTTTCAAAGTTATGACTTCCTTTGATTGGAATTAAAGTATTTATGTCAAATTTATTGGTATCAATTATATCTTTAACAACTATATTTTGTGCATTTGCTGTTCCATTGTTTTCAAATCGTATTATATAATGTACATAGTTACCAACCATACTTGGTGTAATCGTTGTTCCTACTAAACAAGTTTTGTCATTCGGGTCATAAGAATTAACTACAATTTGATTTAAAGTGGCACTATTATCATTTGGTGTTTCGTCTGTCAAACCATTTATTGAAGCTGTGTAATTTAAAACATTTCCAATATTTAATGGAGGTGTTTCCATTGGAGAATTTAAGTTAAAAACTATATCAATTTCTCTACTTTCAAATGGAAGTAAATTAGTGAAATTCCATATTAATGAGTTAGCTGTTTGAGTAAAAAAAGATGGATTCGATGAGATTAAATCTAAAACAGCATCATTAAATAAAAAATTTAACGAGCCCGATTGAATTTGGTTTCCTTTATTTTTATATAACAATTTATAGGTAGCATCGAATCCTGCAATTGCGTTGTTGATTGGTAAAATTGTTATTTCTAAATCATTATGATTACCATTTGGAGAAATGCAAAAATTTTGATTAAATGGACTACTTTGTGCAGGAAAATTAACAATAGAATTTGAAGGTGAAATAGTATAATAGGTCGGATTTTCTAAAATTGGAGTAATGGTATAATTTCCAGATTGAACAGGGAAACTATAATTTCCAGATTGATTAGGAATAGAGAAAGTGTTTATTGAACCATTAATTATTCCAAATTTTAAGTTTGGATAATTATAGTCTAAGACATCACATCCGTTTAAGTTATAATCAACTTTACTATTTCCTAATATTGTATAATAATTTCCTCCTGGAGTAAATGAACAATAGGAATTAACCTGACAAGTTGCGTTAGCAATAGCTTGAATTTCAGGTATTTCAAAATCATCGCAACAAATATAATTTAGATTAGGATTACTATCGATATAATTATAATTTTCGTTTATTCCGTTTTTCATCAATAATGTTGTTAATTGATTACTATTGCAGGATAGAGATTGTAAATTTATACAGTTTGTTACATCAAGAAATGTTAGCTGATTATTATTTCCCCAAAAATTTGTAAGTTGGGTTAAATTATTTACATTAATTGATGTTAAATTATTGTTATAAAAAATTAATTCTTGAAGGTTTATTAAATTGGTTACATCTAAAGAAGAAATTTGATTTACCCTACAATCTAATGTAATTAAGTTAGTTAAATTTGATACATTTAATGAAGTAAGCTGATTGCCTCCACAAATTAAAGTTTGTAGGTTGTTTAATCCAGTTAAATCTATATTAGAAAGATATGCACTACTAATTTCTAAATAATTTAGATTAATGCAACCTGTTAAATTAACATTTAATGGAGTAGTTGTATACCTCTCAATACATTTAAGAGTTGCTAAATTTGTTAGATTACTTGCATTTAATGATGTCATCATATTTTGACTACAATCAATATAATTTAAATTGTTGCATCCGCTAAAATTAAAAGTTGTTGTATAACATTTCCAAGCCCACAAAGTTTGCAAATTTGTTAAACCACTTAAATCTATATTTGAAATAGAGTTCCAAGCACAATTTAAAAACTGTAAGTTTGTAAATGCTGATATACCTTGTATAGATGTTATATTTGACCAAAAAACATCAATTGAACTTACTTGTAAAGCCTCTGTTAATTGAATTTCTCCATCATTATTAGTGTCTATTTTGAAATAATTTCCTGATAAATCTTTTGCAGTTGTATTACTTGCGTTGGCGGCTATTAACTTAGCTTTAAAATTTGCATTTGGAATATTTACAATTTGTGCGTTACAAAATGATGTAAATGATATTATAATAAAAAGGATTTTTGTTTTCATTTATTTTAGATTTAATTTTTATCGGTTTCGTTTGTCAATAATGTCTGCCAACGTTTTGCAGCTAAATTTCTGTGGCGATAATTAAGCTACGACTAACACAAATATAAAGAAAACATTTAATAAGCAGAATATTTTCGGCTGGCAAAAACTAAACAAAGCCATAGAATTTAACTGCTGTTATATGCTGTTTTATTTATTTTAATTACATTTAACACGAATTAATATGATAAAAATGTCAGAAGCTAAACTTACTATAAAAATAGAGAATAAAAGACCAATAGAAATAACGGACTTTACCGATTCTTTCAATTCTTTAGCTAATCAATATTACAAATACCTTTCTGAAAACGAAAGTTTTAAATTAAATCAAGACACAAAACTTTATATTAAAGAAATTAGGTCAGGAAGTATAATAACTGAATTATCAGATTTAGTTCCTTTAGTATTGCCTTTTGTTGAAAATTCAAATTCGGTTATTGAGTTTACAGGTTTTTTAAAAAAAGGATTTGATTATTTTTTAGGCAAAACAGAAGAAAAGCCAAAAGAATTTGATTTAAAAGACTGTAACAACTTTAATAACATAATTAAACCAATTGCAAAAGACAACGGTTCAAATGTTCTTTTTAATGGTGATTGGAATTTTGAAAACGTAACAGTAAATTTTAATTTCAATAGTGTTGAAGCAAATGCAATTCAAAACGGAATACAAAGAGAAAAAGAGAATTTAAAAGAGCCTACAAAAAACATACAGCATAAAGTTCTGTTTTATTGGGATTCTGCTAAATATGATGAAAAATCAAAATCAGTTGATAAAGGTTATATTGATTCGGTTAGTTTTAAATCTTTAAGAGTTAGTTTTGATGATGATTATACAAAAAGATTAATGCTTGATATTGAAGAAAATCCTTTCCATTTAGCTTATATTGTAGATGTGGAAATAATGGATATTCAAAATGTTCCAACCGTATATAAAATTCTGAAAATGCATGAGTTTTTTCAAAAATAGCATATAACGTTTTGCAGCTAAAAGAAGTGGCGACGAGCCAAAACCAAGCCAAAACAAATATAACGCAAACTTTTGAATTTTCGGAGACTCGAGCACTTTGTGCGAACTGGCGAAGCAAAATTCGG
>PKEA01000092.1 GCA_002862805.1 Flavobacteriaceae bacterium
CTAAACGACGAATCAACTCTTCTTTTTCTTTATCGGTAGATTTAAATTCTTCCAAATTTTTAGAAAGGTTTTTCGAAAACTCTTTCATCATTTGATCTTGTTGTTTTTGATTCTCCAAAAACTGATCTATTTTCTTTTGGTCTTTGAAATCAAGTTGAGATTTTTCTTTGTTCAATTTCTCCAACTTATCCAATTCAGAAAATTGCTTGTCTTGATTTTTAAGCGATTTTTCAAGACTATTGATGTTTTCTTGTTGTTCTTTTAGTTGTTTGTCTTCTTTTTGTGAATTAGTAAGTTCATAATGTAAATAAACACTTGATTTAGAACTTTTTAAACCATTAACGGCATCATTATCAAACACTTCGAAGTAATATTCGTATTCTAAACCTTTATCAAGAGATAAACCATTTGGAAAACTATAAATAAATTGATCAACCGTTCCGATTTTTATAGGTAAAACACCTTTTTTAGTTTGACTTGCATTTCCTTTAGGGTAATACACAACATTTAATTTGGTTAAACCAAAATCATCTGCAACTTGACCTACGATAATTTTACTTTTCAATTTCAAAGAATCAGGAGCAAGTTGGGTTGTAATGGTTGGAAACTGATCCTTACTTACTGTAATTTGATACTCTAACTTTTCGTAATTTTTAATCGTTTCGTTTGAAGTAACAATTGCATAATCTAAATTAGAATTAATTTTTTGTTGTAAAGAAAAAGTGTTTTCGTTTTTATTGAAAGAAGCAGTTTGTTGTGTAACAAAATCAATACGATTTGTAGCAATCGTTTCAATTTGCCAATTTACAACTGTTCCTTCTGGAACAATCGCATTTCCAAGACCGCTTACAATTTCCTGTTTACGGTTTAAATACTTTGGGAAATTCAAAATCATTTTGAACGATTGAATCGATGGCACATCAATAACATTCAACGTATAATTTTGAGAACTAACATCGTTTGCTTCTAATGAAAAAGCAATGTTTTTATTTACATTTTCAAACGTATATTGAAACAAACCCGGTTTAACTTCTTCTAAAAAGTACGAAGCATCATTAATAATAACACTGATATTTTCGGGAGCAATTTTACCAACAGTTGAAACTTGTAAGGTAAAATTCTGATTTTGTTTTACATTCAATTCTTTGTTCAACACTACAAATTTAAATGGAGCAGGAGCTTCATATTGTTTTGTAAAATGTACCACTCTATCAAAACTGTTTGATAAAATAGTTAGATTTCCCGAAAAAATAAAAAGGAAAATTAAAACAATTGGTGCTATTAAATAAGGAAGAAACTTTTTATTTTTCGAATAATTAATAGCGTTGGAAAAAGGAACCGGTTGTAATGTATTTGCTTTTTGGTCTATCGAAGCTAATAATAATTCTGATGGATTATCTTGATTGGCAAGTTGAAGGAAATTTAAAAGTTTGTCTTTAACTTCGGTAAAATGTGTTCCTATTATTTGCGATGCATCAAAATAATTTAATCCTTTTTGAAGTTTTACCAATTTAAATATTGGAAAAAGAATAAATCGGAAAAGCAAAAACAATTCGAAAAGGATAAAAATTCCGAAAAGAAAACTTCTACCAAACGTTGAAAGCCAAAGAAAATGCTCGGCTAAAAGCGTAGCAATAAAATACAACAAACCTATTCCTAAAAAAAGAATGCTTCCTTTTATAAGTTCGTTATAGTAAAACTTCTTAATGAAGTCTTCTAACTTGTTGTAAATTGTTTTCTTAGCTTCCAAAATGTAGATAACTTGTTAATAACTGATAAAAATACGATATAAAAAGTAATTAGTCAAAAGTAATTAGTGATTAGCAAAACAATACATCAAATTGTATCTTTGCATCAAATTTCAAGAAAAATGTCAAAACCAGTAAGAGTACGATTTGCTCCAAGTCCGACAGGACCTTTACATATAGGTGGTGTAAGAACTGCTTTATTCAATTACTTATTTGCTAAGAAAAATAACGGGACTTTTTATTTACGAATAGAAGATACCGATCAAACACGTTTTGTTCCAGGTGCTGAAGCTTATATTTTTGAAGCATTAGAATGGTTAGGAATTGCTCCTGATGAAACGATAGGAAAGAATGAAAAATTTGGACCTTACAAACAAAGCGAACGTAAAGAAATGTATAAGCAATATGCAGACCAACTGATAAAATCGGGGTGGGCCTATTATGCATTTGATACACCAGAAGCTTTAGATGCTTTACGAAAAGAGAAAGAAGCAAATAAAGAAACGTTTATTTACAACCATACCATTAGAGAGCAATTAGACAATTCATTAACTGTTTCACGTGAAAAAGTGAAGGAACGAATTGCTAATGGAGAACATTATGTAGTGCGTTTTAAAACACCAACAAATGAAATTTTAGAATTAAAAGATATTATTAGAGGTGATGTTAAGTTTGATACCAATCTTTTAGACGATAAAGTTTTGTTTAAAAGTGACGGAATGCCAACCTATCATTTAGCGAATATTGTGGACGACCATTTAATGGAAACTTCGCATGTTATTCGTGGTGAAGAATGGTTGCCATCAATGCCTTTACATGTTTTATTGTACAGAGCTTTTGGTTGGGATGCACCTGAATTTGCACATTTACCGTTAATTTTAAAACCAATTGGAAACGGAAAACTTTCTAAACGTGATGGTGATAAATTAGGCTTCCCAGTATTTCCACTAGAATGGCAAACAGAAGAAGGAACTTCAATGGGTTATAGAGAAAACGGATTTTTCCCAGAAGCGGTTGTGAACTTCCTAGCATTATTAGGTTGGAATGATGGAACTGAACAAGAATTATTTTCACTAGAAGAATTGGTTGCAAAATTTGATTTGAATAGAGTAAATAAATCAGGAGCGAAGTTTGACCCTGAGAAAAACAAATGGTTCAATCATCAGTATTTACAAGTTCAAAGTAATGAAAGTTTAGCTAAAGCTTTTGAAAAAGATGTAGTTGCTAGACTTGGAAAATGTGATTTCTCCTTTGTCGAAATGACAAAGATTGTGGGAATGATAAAAGAGCGTGCTAATTTTGTAACGGATTTATACGATTTAGCTGATTACTTTTTTGTGGCTCCAACAAGCTACGATGAAAAAGCAGCTAAAAATTGGAAAGAAGAAACACCAGCTTTAATGCAACAAGTAATTGCTGAATTGAATAAAATAGAAGATTTTACTTCATTAAACATTGAAACTCTTTTAAAAGAGTGGATGACAACAAACGAAATAGGAATGGGTAAAGTAATGCAACCGCTTCGATTAAGCTTAGTAGGTGCTTTAAAAGGACCGCATTTATTTGATATCATTGAAATGATAGGAAAAGAAGAAAGTATAAAACGAATTGAAAAAGCAATTGCTAGTTTATAAAAGAAAAGCCCTGAAAATTCAGGGCTTTTTTGTTAAAATATATTTTCTTATAAATAAATCGTTAATTGTCCGCTGATTAAGCCTAAGTGACCTTTAAACTTTTCACCTGATAATTTAACCTTATCGTTGTTTTTTAAATTTCCAAACATGTTTGTTAACCCATATTGGTAACCAATTCTTGCTCTAAAGTTTTTAACTCCGGCGTTTAAACCAACATAAAAATTAGCATTAAACTTAGAAACATCTAAAATATCTTTAGCAACTAAAGTAGGTTGATCTAATAAAATATTTGTCTCTTTATCCTTATCCACACCAAGTTTACCGTTTACTTGTAAAACAGGACCAAACTCTAAATTAAGATGGTTTTCAGATAATACATAACTTGGTAAAATATAAATTTGTACAGCAGAAAGTTTAAAACTTAAATCTTCAGTTCCTGAAGTTCCAAGAGTTGGAATAGAAAAATTACTTTCGGTAAAAAACATACCAAAACTCATTTGCCAATCGTTATAATAATTTCCTCTTACACTAAAACCACCTATCCAACCCATTTCAGGGTTAACAGAAAAATTATCTGTATAAATATTCATTTGGGTTAAACCTGCACCAATACCTATTCTATTACTGTCTTTAAAACCTCTTTGAGCACTCACAGAGAATGTTAAAAAAGTAACTAATACTACTAAAATCTTATTCATAATGTTATGTTTGGGTGGCAAAAGTAAGTTTATTATTTAAAAGATGTAACTTTTCTCTTAAAAAAGCGTATAATAGTTATAACCAATTAAACTTATATTATGTTTTTACCCATTATTTTAGTTTTAGGATTGTTTTTACTTTTTGCATCCTTTTTTACAGTAAAACAACAAACAGCTGCTATTATTGAGCGTTTTGGAAAATATGCCAGTACAAGAACTTCTGGACTACAGTTAAAAATCCCGGTCGTAGATAGAATTGCAGGAAAAGTAAACCTAAGAATTCAACAGTTAGATGTTATCATTGAAACAAAAACAAAAGATAACGTATTCGTTAAATTGAAAGTATCTGTTCAATTTAAAGTATTACAAGAAAAAGTATATGAAGCTTTTTATAAATTAGAATATCCGCACGATCAAATTACATCGTATGTATTTGATGTTGTACGTGCCGAAGTTCCAAAATTAAAATTAGATGATGTTTTCGAAAGAAAAGACGATATTGCGGTTGCAGTAAAACGTGAATTAAACGAGGCAATGTCTACTTACGGTTACGATATCATCAATACCTTAATTACAGATATTGACCCGGATATTCAAGTTAAAAATGCAATGAACCGTATTAATGCCGCTGATCGTGAAAAAACAGCTGCAGAATATGAAGCAGAAGCAGGAAGAATTAGAATTGTAGCAAAAGCGAAAGCAGAAGCAGAAAGCAAAAGATTACAAGGACAAGGTATTGCAGACCAACGTAGAGAAAT
>PKEA01000059.1 GCA_002862805.1 Flavobacteriaceae bacterium
CATGGGGGAAGTGGTTCTACATTAGAAGAAATTAGAGAAGCAATTTCTTATGGAGTAATTAAAATGAATATTGATACCGATTTGCAATTTGCATTTACTGAAGGTATTCGTGATTATATGGCTTCTAAAATGGATTACTTGAAAACACAAATAGGTAGTCCAGATGGAGCAGATGCTCCAAATAAAAAACATTACGATCCAAGAAAGTGGATTCGCGAAGGAGAATTAACATTTAACGCAAGGTTAGAGCAAGCGTTTGCTGATTTAAATAATATAAACACATTATAAAAGATGAGTTGGTTTAAAAGAAAAGAAAAAGGTATCCAAACGGCTACCGAAGATAAAAAAGATGTCCCAAAAGGCTTGTGGTATAAAACTCCAACAGGTAAAGTAATTGATACTGATGAGCTAGCTAGAAATCTTTGGGTAAGTCCTGAAGATGATTTTCATGTTAGAATTGGAAGTGCAGAATATTTTCAAATATTATTTGATGACAATAAGTTTAAAGAGCTAAATCCTAAAATGACATCAAAAGATCCTTTAAAGTTTGAGGACACTAAAAAATATGATGAGCGTTTAAAAGACGCAATGGCTAAAACCAAATTAAAAGATGCCGTTAGAACAGCTGTTGGAAAATCAAAAGGTAACGATATTGTTGTTGCTTGTATGGATTTTGCTTTTATTGGAGGTTCAATGGGAGCTGTTGTTGGAGAAAAAATAGCTCGAGGAATCGATTATTCTATTCAACATAAAATCCCATTTGTAATGATTTCTAAGTCTGGAGGAGCTCGTATGATGGAAGCTGCTTATTCTTTAATGCAATTGGCAAAAACTTCAGCAAAATTGGCTCAATTAGCAGAAGAGAAAATTCCTTACATATCGCTTTGTACTGATCCTACAACTGGAGGTACAACAGCTTCTTATGCTATGCTAGGAGATATTAATATTGGAGAACCAGGTGCTTTAATTGGATTTGCAGGACCAAGAATTGTAAAAGACACAACGGGTAAGGATTTACCTGAAGGGTTTCAGTCTTCGGAGTTTTTATTAGAACATGGATTTTTAGATTTTATTACACATAGAAAAGAGCTAAAAGATAAAATTAACTTGTATTTAGATTTAATTTTAAATCAAGAAATTAGATAAAAAAAATCCCATTCTTAACTGAATGGGATTTTTTTATCTAATTTTATTTTTAAAAACTACATTCCGGTTCTAATGGCTTCAACAGGATCTAATTTTGATGCTGATATAGCAGGAATAATTCCAGAAATTAAACCGATAAAAGCAGCTAAACCAGTACCAAGTAACATGTTTTGAAAACTCAATACAAATTCAAAATCTAATGCAGCACTTAAACCTACTGCACAAAGCCATACTAAGAACATTCCTATTAAGCCTCCAATTACAGAAAGTATTACTGCTTCAAAAAGAAACTGAAACAAAATAAATCTATTTTTAGCACCTAGTGCTTTTTGTATTCCAATAAGATTAGTTCTTTCTTTTACAGATACAAACATAATGTTAGCAATTCCAAATCCACCTACTAATAAAGAGAAAGCGCTTATAACCCAGCCAATCATATTCATTTGACCAACAATGTTGTCAATAAAATCGGTAAAACCAGATAAAACGTTCATAAAAAAATTGTTAATTTCTCCAGGTTTTACTCCTCTATGGGTTCTGAGTTTTTGAGCTAATTCTGCTTTAAATTCGTCAATGTCAACAGATTTTTGAGGTTTAATTAAAATAGCAGGAGTTAACATGTCATTATTGTCTCCATACATTCTCCTTAAAAAGTTTACGGGAAAAAATACAGCAATATCACTACTGTCTCCAAACATACCTTGACCTTGCTTTTTAAGGACGCCAATTACGGTTAGTTTTTGACCATACAAACGAACTTTTTTTCCTAAAGGATCGGTTTCTCCAAAAAGGCCAATTGCAACTTCACTCCCAATAACAATAACAGGGCTGCCTGAATTTGATTCAGATTCATTAAATAATCTTCCTTTATCTATTTTTATTGGTTCAATCTCAAAAAAATCACTTGTAGATGGTTTTACTCTAATTGAATTTACCGTTTTTGACTCATATTTAATATTTTCATTTCTAGTAAATAAATTAAATGAAATTTTATCAATTCCATTTAACGATTTTTTTAGAAATTCAAATTCTTCATATGTTACATCTGGAAATTGTTCTCTTTTCCATTTTTCAACTTCTGAAGGACCAAATGAAAAACGCATTAAGTAGACTGTGTTCATGTCCATATCGCTTAAATCTTCTTTGATTTTTTTGTCCATAGAATCAACAGCAGCTAAAACCGCAATAATCGAAAATATACCAATTGTTACTCCTAATAATGATAAAAGAGTTCTTAATTTGTTATTTCGAAGGGCGCTAAGTGCAAAACTCAAACTTTCCTTTAGTAATCTAAAATATAAAACCATAATTTGATGTGAATATGTATTAGTAGATTGAAGTAAAGATATGTTACATTTTTATTGTTAAAAAAAGTAAAAACTTCTTCTTAATCTTTTGAATGTTAAGTTTTCAATAACTACTTTTGCAACTCAAAACAACACTACAAAAATGAATACTACAAAAACAATTCAATCGGCATTAATTTCGGTTTTTGATAAAACAGGTCTAGAGCCAATTGTTAAAGCCCTTCACAGTAAAAACGTTACTATTTATTCAACTGGCGGAACAGAATCTTTTATAAAAGAATTAGGTATTCCGGTTGTTGCTGTAGAAGATGTAACTTCTTATCCATCTATCTTGGGTGGAAGAGTGAAAACTTTACATCCAAAAGTGTTTGGTGGAATTTTAAACCGTCAAGACAATCCTAGCGATGTTGCTCAAATGAAAGAATTTGATATTCCTCAATTGGATTTAGTTATTGTAGATTTATATCCATTCGAAAAAACAGTTGCTTCTGGTGCTGAAGAAGCGGATATCATTGAGAAAATTGATATTGGTGGAATTTCTTTAATTAGAGCTGCCGCAAAAAACTTTAAAGACACAGTAATTGTTGCTTCGGTTGAAGATTATACAAGATTTTTAGATTTTTATACGCAAGAAAACGGAAATACAACTTTAGAGCAAAGAAGGTTGTTAGCAACAAAAGCATTTCATGTTTCTTCAAATTATGATACGGCCATATTTAATTATTTTAATACCGATGATACTTTTTATAAAGCAAGTATTGCTAACGGACAAGTTTTAAGATATGGCGAAAATCCTCATCAAAAAGGTTTTTTCTTTGGGGATTTTGATAAAATGTTCAAAAAATTAAATGGTAAAGAATTGTCGTACAATAATTTATTAGATGTTGATGCGGCTGTAAATTTAATGTCAGAATTTAAAAACGACATTCCTACTTTTGCTATCTTAAAGCATAATAATGCATGCGGAATTGCTTCAAGAAATACAATGAAAGAAGCTTATGTTGATGCTTTAGCGGGTGATCCAACTTCAGCATTTGGTGGTGTCCTTATTGCAAATGGGAATATTGATTTGGATACAGCAAAAGAAATTCACAATCTTTTTTGTGAAGTGGTTATTGCTCCTTCATTTGATAATGATGCAATTGAATTGTTAGAAGAAAAGAAAAACAGAATTTTATTAATTCAAAATGAAGTTGAATTACCTTCAAAACAAGTACGAACTTGTTTGAATGGTTTATTAATTCAAGATAAAAATAATATCACCGATAGTGCTGAAAATTTAAAAACAGTAACTAAGATTGCCCCTACAATTGAGGAAATTGAAGATTTATTGTTTGCTTCTAAAATTTGTAAACATACAAAGTCCAATACAATTGTATTAGCAAAAAACAAGCAGCTTTGTGCTTCAGGAACCGGACAAACATCGAGAGTTGATGCTTTGAGACAAGCAATAGAAAAAGCAACTTCGTTTGAATTTGATTTAACAGGGAGTGTTATGGCTAGTGATGCGTTTTTCCCATTTCCTGATTGTGTAGAGATTGCGAACAAGGCTGGGGTAACTGCAGTTATTCAACCAGGAGGTTCAATTAAAGATGAGTTGAGTATAAATTATTGTGATGAAAATAACTTGTCAATGGTATTTACAGGAACACGTCATTTTAAACATTAATTTTACTACATTTGTAACATAGTAGCTATTTTAAATATTTAACACCCGATAAAAGCTTATGGGATTTTTTGATTTCATGACTGAGGACATCGCAATTGACCTTGGTACCGCAAATACCTTAATAATTCATAATGATAAAGTTGTAATTGACAGTCCGTCAATTGTTGCTCGAGATAGAATTACAGGAAAAATAATCGCTGTTGGTAAAGAAGCCAACATGATGCAAGGTAAAACGCATGAAAACATTAAAACCATTAGGCCGTTAAAAGATGGTGTTATTGCCGATTTTGATGCGTCTGAAAAAATGATTAGCCTTTTTATTAAAAGTATTCCTGCTTTAAAGAAAAGACTTTTTACACCAGCACTTAGAATGGTTGTATGTATTCCTTCAGGAATTACTGAGGTTGAAATGCGTGCCGTTAAAGAATCTTGTGAACGTGTTAATGGTAAAGAAGTATATTTAATTCATGAGCCAATGGCTGCTGCTATTGGAATTGGAGTTGATATTATGCAACCAAAAGGGAATATGATTGTAGACATAGGTGGAGGAACTACTGAAATTGCAGTTATTGCTCTTGGTGGTATTGTTTGTGATAAATCCGTTAAAATTGCGGGTGATGTCTTTACAAATGATATTATTTACTACATGAGAACACAGCATAATTTATTTGTAGGA
>PKEA01000053.1 GCA_002862805.1 Flavobacteriaceae bacterium
CGAACTCTTTCTTGCTTGTTTTGTTTAATAAAAAAAGTTGAATTAATTAAAGATAATGTTTCTATAGACTCTAATGAATCACTTCCATCATCGTTTTTTGAATCTTGGAAAGAGATAAAATGTGAATTTGAATCGTTTGATTTTACTTTATACATGTCATAAGTTAATTTTTGACCTAATAATTCAACGTTAATTCTTTTGCCTTCAAGAGTTGTGTTTCCAATTTTAGAAGTTTTTTTCGTAATAGTGCAGTTTTTTTTTCCAAACTTTAAAACGATTTCTTTTATTAGCATATCTAACTCAATATCCGAACTTAGTTTAAAATAGGAAACAACAAAATTATTTCCGTCTAACGTCCAATTTTGATATCCAAAATCTGTTTCGCTTGAAAATGCAAAATGTTTAGGATAATCAAATTTTAAAATTCCATAATCAAACGTTACAGAATTAGAAATTCGAGCAATTATTTTATTGTTATTAACAGTTAAAGTATCGCCATCATTTACTTGGTATTTTTCACCATTAACTTCAATATCAATTTTTAATGAAGGTGAAATAGTTTCAATTTGACCATTAATAGAAAATGAAATTAATGCAAAAGCAAATGTTATAATTGTTTTTATCATGATTATATTTATTATGAATTCAAATGTAATAAAAAATTCTACTAAATAATTTTGTAAAATTTCTTAAAAAAATGCATTTTATTTTAATTTTTACTTATTTTTTAAAAATAGTATAGGTAATTAACTTAAAATTTTATATTTGTACAAACTATTTAAATAAACTATATGAAAAAATTATTTTTAACGCTATTTGTAGTTGCAAGTTTAGTGTCTTGTAACAGTGACGACAGCGATGGAATTGCAATTAATTCCTCAGATAACAAAATTACCTTAGACGGGGTAAAACAAGATTTTTTGAGCGATGGTTCTTATTATTGGACGTACAATGCACTAGTTACTGCGGGTAATACTTTTGAAGGTTATTATAGACATGGTCTATATACAGAGGGCTACATAGGTGCAGACTATATTGAAATAGATTTTGATCTTTATACAAACTCTGCAACATACCCAACTGGGACATTAACTTATTCAGAAACTGCAACTGGTACTGCAATAATTGGCAATGTAGAAGTAGATGTTTATGGTAGTAATAATGTAGATGTTTCTTACACTGCAACAGCGGGTAATGTTAAAATTACGAAACTTTCAGGTAGTATTCATAGAATAAATATGAATTTAACTATTTCAGACGGAACTAGTGAATATGTACTTAAAGGGATAGTTGTAGATTCACTAATTGAAGACTAAAACAAAAACATAATTTTAAAAAATTTAATTAAATGAAAAATATATTTTTATTTTTATTCCTAGCAGCTGGTTTATCTTCTTGTTCAAGTGATGATAACGGTATTGAAATAAATAGTTCAGATAATGAAGTTACATTTCAAGGCTTTACAAATGAGTTTATAGGAAATGGCTCGTATATTTATTCAAATGGCTCTATTGAGGGTGTTGGTACTACTTACGAAGGGTATTATTATCATGAATTTGATGTTGATGGATATTTAGACGGAGTTAGACACAGACTTTACCTTGAGTTTTATACAACATCTCCAAGTTTTCCAGCAGGTAAGCTAACATACTCTGAGATTGCTGATAGTGATAAAATTATTAGCTATGGTCGACTTAGAGTTTATGAGTCAACAGGATCTGTTTACTACTATGTAAACGAAGGGTCTGTCACTATTGAAGATCTTACAGGTACAGTTAAAAGAGTTAAGTTAAACCTTAAGCTTAATGATGTATCAGAAACTAACAATTACGATTTAAAAGGTAGAGTAGTAGAATCTTTTTATATTGATAACTAAATAATATTATTATAAAAAAGATAAAGCCTAGATATGAAAATATCTAGGCTTTTTTTTAAGAAACCAATTGCTCAAAAAAACCACCTATTTCTAGCTCTTTGTTTATAAAGTGAATTTCGTAAATCCAAAATCGTTCTTCTCCATTAATATCTTTTGCCGACATTAATACATCGTTATTTGGATGAATATAATTGATTTCATCTTCACCAAGAAGTTTTTCATGCGGGAAATTACCCACTAAATGTCCGCAATGATGGTTTCCATATTCCCAACCATATTTTTTAGCCAATTCTTTAGTGTAATTAAAAAAATCAGCGCCAGTTAGCTTGTCTTTATTTAAATCGAAATACGCTTTTCCTTCTTTCCAAGCAAGTTCTACATCTTGTTTTAACTTTAGTTTTTGAGCATTATTTCCAAGTACATAAGTTTTACCAACATCTGCTTCCCAATCTTCAAATACAGGTCCGAAATCAAAAAATAGAATGTCATCTTCTTGAATAGCTAAGTTAGGCGGATTCTCTTTATAAGGCAATAAAGTATTCTTACCCGAACGAACAATGCGCTTGTGCCAAAACTTACGAATGCCAAACAATTCAAATGCCAATTCAAATACCTCATTATTCAATTCACGTTCCGTTTTTCCAGCAATTATAAGGTTTCTTTTTTCAATTTCTTGAAATAATATTTCTGATTTTTTCTCGGCTTCGATTAAGTGGGTTAGGGCTGTATTCATGTATTTGGTTTTGGAAAAACGTTTCGCAGCTTGGCCATGTTGCGTAAATTTATAACAAAAGATTACAAGTACAAAACTCCTCGTGGAATTTTCGGAGACCCGAGCACTATGTGCGAACTGGCGAAGCAAAATTCCGAACACACCGAGCCTAGTAATTGCTGCAAACCGTTGTTGGTGACAGGCTTTTGCTATTATTTAGTAATATTCTTTTTCAATAATTTTTCTTAATTCTAATATTGAAATACTATTTGCAACACTTTTATCTTTGTCTAAATTATAAAAGTCAATATATCCAATTTTAGTTATAGTATTAAATTCTCCAAGAATATGATCAAGATAAAGAAAAGATAAAGATTTATATCTATCTGGATCTAAATCCATATTTCTAATAAAAACTCTAATATTAACTCTTTCTCTTTCATCATCTAATTCGTGAATAATCTCAATATCTGAATTTGGAAATTCAATTCCGTCAAAATTTAAACCAATTTCGTCAGAAGGTTGTCTAAATTTTTTCACAATCCAATTTTCCAATTCAGGTTTAGAGTCATAGAGCTTTTGAGTTGGCAAAACTCCTTCTGGAATTCCATCCGGTGTAATTATTAAGACAACTTCTCCATTTTTTGTTGAAGTCATTTCAGGAAAAAGAACAGGATTATAATTTTTAATTTGCTTTGTCAATTGATTATAGATTGTATAATCTTCTTGTTTAGATTTTATAAACTTTTCAAGTTCTACTTTGTTTTTAGTAACCCAATTCCAAAACTTCTCTTCGTTCGATTGTTTTTTAAAAAATGAAAATGGCATAAAAAGATGATTTTATTAATTACTTATTTTTTTGCTTGTTGCCAACTATTAAATATACGCTACTAATTTACTTTTAGCATATTTATTTCAAATATAAAAAAAATCCTACCAATTGCTTAGTAGGATTTATTTATTATAAGATGCTGAAAAAAAAATCAACAAGTATAAAAATGTATTTTAATAATATGTAACTGTTAACTTATAACTTATAACTGAACACTATAATTATATTCCCAAATAATTACTTGGAGTAATTTGTTTCAATTCGTTTTTAATTTCGTCCGATACATTCAACGTTTCAATAAACGCCTGAATAGATTCTTTATTGATAACCGTATTAGTTCTTGTCAATTCCTTTAAAGCTTCATACGGATTTGGATAACCTTCTCGTCTTAAAATCGTTTGAATAGCTTCAGCAACAACTGCCCAGTTTTTCTCTAAATCTTCGGCAAACTTAGCTTCGTTTAAAAGTAATTTATTTAATCCTTTTAATGTAGCTTCAAAAGCAATAACGGTATGTCCAAAAGGAACTCCAATATTACGTAAAACCGTACTGTCCGTTAAATCACGTTGTAAACGAGAAATAGGCAACTTAGCCGAAAGATGTTCAAAAATAGCATTAGCAATTCCTAAATTTCCTTCACTGTTTTCAAAATCAATTGGGTTTACTTTATGTGGCATAGCACTTGAACCAATTTCTCCTGCTTTGATTTTTTGTTTGAAATATTCCATTGAAACGTACGTCCAAATATCTCTATCTAAGTCAATTAAAATAGTATTGATGCGTTTTAAAGCATCGAAAAAGGCAGCAAAATGATCATAATGTTCAATTTGTGTAGTTGGGAAAGAATGGTGTAAACCTAAAATATCTTCTACAAATTGAGAACCAAATACTTTCCAATCGTTATTTGGATACGCTACTTTGTGCGCGTTATAATTTCCGGTTGCGCCACCAAATTTAGCTGCAAATGGCACATTGAACAACAAACGCATTTGCTCTTCTAAACGCTCTACAAAAACCAAAATTTCTTTTCCTAAACGAGTAGGAGAGGCCGGTTGTCCGTGCGTTCTTGCTAATAACGGAATATCTTTCCATTCAACACTTAATTCTTTTAATTTTTGAATAACCGAAATTAAAGAAGGTAAGTACACATTTTCAAATGCTTCTTTTGTAGAAAGTGGAATGGCTGTATTGTTAATATCTTGAGAAGTCAATCCGAAATGGATGAATTCTTTATAAGGTGATAATCCTAAAGCGTCAAATTTACTTTTAATGAAGTATTCAACCGCTTTAACATCGTGATTTGTAGTTTTCTCTGTTTCTTTAATCCAAAGAGCATCTTCAGTAGAGAAGTTCTCGTACATTG
>PKEA01000096.1 GCA_002862805.1 Flavobacteriaceae bacterium
CTGGAGTTTAAATTTAAATTACAGCTTATAAAAAATTATTTGAATTAGTTATTACAATTGAAAAAGCCAACAAATATTGTTGGCTTTTTTTATTCAAAAACCAATTAACAAATAAGAAAATATTATTTAACTATAACAAAATACTATTACAATAAATTATACGATAAATTTAATTAATACACAAATACTTCTATTACTTTATATAGCTTTTTATTACAGGAAATTTGTACCAACAAAAATTATTAATAATTATAAAAAATTATACAATGGAAAATCAAGTAACATTTATGCCAAGAATTGGCGACCAAGCACCAGAATTCACTGCAGTATCAACTCAAGGAACAATCAATTTCCCAAAAGATTATGAAGGAAAATGGGTTATTTTCTTTAGTCATCCTGCAGATTTCACACCTGTTTGTACTTCAGAATTTATGACGTTTGCAAACATGGAAAAACAATTTAATGATGCTAATTGCGATTTATTAGGTTTATCAATTGACGGTTTATACAGTCATATAGCATGGTTAAGAACCATAAAAGAAAAAATTGAATATAAAGGAATGAAAGACATTGAAGTAACATTTCCTTTAATTGAAGATATTTCTATGAATGTATCAAACAAATACGGAATGATTCAACCGGGAGAAAGCAGCACGCAAGCCGTTAGAGCGGTATTCTTTATTGATCCAAAAGGAACGATTAGAACTATTCTGTATTATCCGTTAAGTGTAGGAAGAAACTTCCAGGAAATCTACAGAACATTAATTGCATTACAAACAGCAGATGCATTTCAAGTAGCTTGTCCAGCTGATTGGTATCCTGGAGATGATGTAATTGTACCAACTGCGGGTTCTTGCGGAGTGGCTAAAGATAGAATGGAAAGCACAGATGAATTAGACTGTAAAGATTGGTTCTTTTGTACTAAAAAACTAGACAAAGATTTAGTTATGAATACTATTTTAAAAAAGTAAAACCTAAGAAAAAGAAATAGCCAATTGGCTATTTCTTTTGTAATGTAAGTTACAAACATTTACTTAGAAAAAATTTATCTTTAAACAAGAATACTATAAGCACATGAAAAAAATACTAAGTTTAGCACTCATTTTAAGTTTATTCAGTTGTAAAAATGAAACTTACGATTCAATTACAGATTCTTCAAAAAGTATTGGAAAAACAGCTTTAATGATTGAAGCAAGTGATTATTTTAAAGCAATTTCAACAGTCGCAAATGATAATTTGCCCGACAATTTTCAAGAATTAAATAATCCTGTAAATATAACATCTGTTAAATATGAAAATACTTTAAATGATAAAGAGCGTTTAGGTCAAAAGTTATATTTTGATACTAGATTATCAAAAAACGGCACAATAAGTTGTAATTCTTGTCATAATTTAGATACTTATGGTGTTGACAATTCACCAACTTCTATTGGAGATACGAAAGAATTTGGTGGAAGAAATTCACCAAGTACATTGTATGCTTCCTTACACTTTAAACAGTTTTGGGACGGTCGTGCAAAAGATGTAGAAGAACAAGCAGGGATGCCTATTTTAAATCCTGTAGAACACTCTATTCCATCGCAAGAATTTTTAATAAATAGATTAAGAGGTATTGAAGAATATCAAAAACTATTTAAAAATGTATATGCAGATACAAATCAACCCATTACATATGACAATTTAACTAATGCAATTGGAGCTTTTGAAAGAAAGTTATTACCTGAAAGTCGTTTTGACAAATGGCTAGACGGAGATGATAATGCAATTAACAATACTGAAAAAGAAGGTTTAAAGTCGTTTATAACTAATGGATGTATAGCTTGTCACAGCGGAGTTGCTATTGGTGGCCAAATGATGCAAAAATTTGGAATTTATGGAGATTATTGGGAACATACAAAAAGTAAAAAAATTGATAATGGATTGTATGATTTAACTAAAAACGAATCTGACAAATACATGTTCAAAGCACCAAGTTTAAGAAATATTGAGAAAACATATCCCTACTTCCATGATGGATCAGTTACTAATTTAAATGAAGCCGTTAAAATAATGGGGAAATTACAAAGCAATAAAGATTTAAGCGAAAAAGAAGTGAGTAATATCGTTGCCTTTCTTAAAACTCTAAATGCAGATGTGGACACAAAATACAAAAGCTTTAAGTAAAGACTTATTTTAAAACTGAAAATAAATAAAAGGTTGTGGTCCAGAAGAAGCTGTGGCATAAACAATCCAAAAAACAAATCCCAAAAGAAGGGCTTTAATGTAAATAGGAATTGCGTTAAAGCCCTTTTCTAATTTATTAATTCCGTTTTCAGGGATAAAATGCCAAACAAAACCAAAAACCATTAAGAAAATCACATTCTTATAACCTAACAAAATAGTTTGCCATTGACTTAAATTAAAAGTTAATCCAGAAATATTATCTACAATTTGAAAAGCCGTTTGAAAATCTTTGGCTCTAAAAAACAACCAACAAAAAATTACAAAATGTAAGGTTAAAATAATTTGTATAGTTTTTACAAAATAATTCTTTGGTAATTTAATAAACTGTCCAAAGAAACGCTCAACTCCAAGTGCCAAACCGTGTAAAACTCCCCAAAAAACAAATTTCCAATTGGCTCCATGCCATAAACCACCTAAAAGCATGGTCATGAAAAGATTAAAATAAGTACGAAAATTACCTTTTCTATTTCCACCTAATGAAATGTATAAATAATCTCTTAACCATGACGACAATGAAATATGCCATCTTCTCCAAAATTCAGTGACAGAAGCAGATTTATAAGGCGTTCTAAAGTTAGGCGGTAAAGTGAAACCCATTAATAAAGCTAAACCTATTGCAATATCAGAATAACCTGAAAAATCGCAATAAATTTGAAGTGTATATCCATAAGAAGCTAATAAGTTTTCAAAAGCAGAATAACTATTTGGTGAATCAAAAACTCGGTCAACAAAATTAGAAGAAATATAATCAGAAATTACCGCTTTTTTAAGCAAACCTCCAATAATTAAGAACAAAGCCTTATTAAAATCTTCTTTAGTAATTTTTAATTTCTCATAAATTTGAGGAATAAAATCACTCGCTCTAACAATTGGCCCTGCAACTAATTGCGGGAAAAACGAAACAAAGAATAAAAAATCCATAAAGCTTTTTGTAGGCTCTAAATCTTTTCGGTACACATCAATGGTGTAACTTAAGGTTTGAAATGTATAAAATGAAATTCCTACCGGAAGAATTATATCTTCAAAAGCTACATTTCCGCTGAAAAGTGTATTATAATTATCAATAAAAAAATTGGTATATTTAAAATAAACCAATAGTCCTAAATTGACTAGCAAACTCAATATCAAATAAAATTTCCTATAGCCTTGTTTAGTTTCTTCAAAAATAAGTTTAGACAAAGAATAATCTAAAACAGATGAAAAAATAAGCAACCAAAAATAAATTCCGCTGCATTTATAATAGAAAAACAAAGAAAAAAGAACCACATAAGTAATCCTAAAATAATGTGTTTTTTTAGATAAAATATAGATAAAATAGAATATGAGAAAAAACCCTAAAAACAAAGCACTATTAAATAACAAAGGCTGTTTAGGATTATAGATAAACCAATTCTTAATTACATCAATTGATACATCCCCAAAAATATTTTGGAAAACATCTTGTATTTGAAATAAGGCTAACAAACTATTCTACCGATTTAAAATTAGTATACGTTTCCATCAATGCTTTAAAAAATAATTCTCCTTGTAATTCATATCCTTGTTTTGAATAATGTACTTTATCTCTAGACATTAAGCCTTTTTTAGCATTCGAATTCACACTGTAAAGCCCACCCATATTTCTATACATGTCCCAAACCGCATAATTATTCTTCTCTGCAAATTCAATAATCGCTTTGGTATAACTTGCTACAAAAGTATTGGGATATTTCCTTTGAAAAAGTGACGGAGGCGGAGTCGTAAGTAAAATTTCAACTTCAGGATTTTGCTTTTTTATAGAAAGAAGCATTTCTTCTAATTCTGTATAAAAAACTGCCGTTTCTCTTTTATCAAAACTTTCATTGGTACCTAAAGAAATAACAACTAAATCCGCTTCAATAGCCTGTAATTGTTCAAAAAACAACGGGTATTTTAAATAATCAGAAGCTTTTGCTCCATTCACACCAATGGAACTGTAAACGATTCCCGAATTATTGTTTTCTAAAATGATTCCATTCAAAGAAAAGTCAGTCGTTTTATCATTTGAAGTAA
>PKEA01000088.1 GCA_002862805.1 Flavobacteriaceae bacterium
TAGGAATAAAACAATCTTCATTACAAGAACAATCACTACGCACAACATCGGTTAAGCCAAATGCCCTAAAATAGAGCCAATCAGAAAAGATAGGTTAATATTAAAATTTATTCTTAAATTGCACTCTAATAGAGACGAGGCGGGCACTTGTGCTTAGCCGAGGAACGTTAACTGCAAGTAACTAATGAAAAACTTGAAATTCACAATTATATTATTATTTATAACTTCAATAACTTTTGGCCAAACATTAGATATTAAAAAGGCTATTTCAAGTAAGAAAATTAAATGCGAAATAGAAGGAAGTTGGGATACAAATGACAAATTAGAGTTTCTAGATTCAAACGGACAGTATTTTGGAAAATGTATTACTGTAAAAGTTAGAAACATTTATAATGACACTTTGAATATATATATTGAAAATGGTCTTATGCTATTATGCGATGATAGCAGAACACAAGATATGGTTGTCACTAAATCCATTTTCATAAATCTTCTTCCTAAACAATATAAATCCTTTCAGCTATACGCAATGTGTGCCGAAATGCACGATGGAATGCCGAATATAAGTACAAGTTATAAAGTTGGAGAATTAACCAATGAGAAACTTGTTTCAATAACACAACAAATTGAAAATTCCTTTATGCAAAATGTTGCTGGACAAGGAGCGGTTTGGTCTTTTACTGATAATGCCAATATTGATGATTTAATTAAATATGGAGCAACTGAATCTTCAATTGAAATAACATTTGACATTTTAAATAAAGCTGGAATAGTCACAGAACTAAGTTCGAAAAAACAAGCTTCTTTGGATTCTATAAATCAAATAATAATAGATTTTGAAAAAGATTTTATTTCAACAGAAAATTCAGAAAATGATAATTCAATTAATATTGAACTCAATACTTTCTATTTTTTTATTATTGTTTCGTTCTTTTTAATCTGTATAATTATATTTCTTTTAATTAAAAAAAGGAAATAAAGTGATTGAATTATAATTACCTGCAGTTAACAGCCGTTTGTTGCAATTGCTAGGCTTGGCTTGTGTTCGGAATTTTCTCCGAAAATTCCACGAGGAGTTTTGTACTTGTAATCTTTTGTTATAAATTTACGCAACTGCCACAAGCGGCAACACGTTATGTGACATTAGACCAAACAAATCTTTAAACCATGAAAAAAATAGCTGTTTTCATCTTTTTAATATTTACATTTTCTACATACTCTCAGTCGAAAGGTAATTACTTAATCAATAAAAATGTTCAAATTACTAGAATAGAATTTGAGAAAAGTCCTGGAAATGTTTACTCAAAAACGAAAGAGAAAAAACTAACTAAATTAGAATTTTATTTAACTGAAAAACGTAGGTCAACCGAAAAAGAATGTTTTTTGATTAGACATTATGATTATGACTATAATATTGATTTTAAGGATTATAAAAAACTAAGAGAAAAACAAAAAGAAAATGTAGATATAGAGTATTTTTATGAACTTGTTGACAAGCTCAATAATATGAATACTGATGAACTGAATGAAAACTTAAATGTAATGGACGGTATAACGTACAATATAAAATTTTCTGGAGAAAACTATAAGATTAGCTTCTATGACAATTGGGAAGATGAAACCAAATCTGACTTTTACAATTTATTCAAATCAGTTTGGAATAAATACAATCAATAAACGTCACATAACAGCAGTTAAAAGTAATGGCTTAGGCAAGGGCATACTTCCGAATTTTCTCCGAAAATTCAAAAGTTTGCGTTATATTTGTTTTGGCTTGGTTTTGGCTCGTTGCCACTTCTTTTAGCGGCAACACGTTACCTGCAAGCTAAAAAATAATAAAACTTAAAAAAAATGACAGAACAAAACATTGAATTATTTAAACAAGTAATTGAACAACACATTCCAATTCATAAATTTTTAGGACTAAAATTATTAGTTCTTGAAAAAGGATTTGTAAAGGTTAGTGTTCCATTCAGAGACGAAGTAGTCGGAGATTTTAGAAGAAATAGATGGCACGGAGGAATTATTGCAACAATAATGGATTCTGTTGGAGGAATTGCGGGCGGAACTCACTTTAAATCTTTTGAGGATAAGTTATCTACAATTGATATAAGAGTTGATTATTTGAAAGGAGCGGAAGCATCATCAATAATTGTAGAAGGCAAAATTGTTAGATTTGGAAATAGAATACTTGTAACGAAAATGAAAGCCTTCCAAAATGATGAACTAATTGCAGAAGGTAAAGGTGTTTATAATTTTTTTCCAAAAGATAATCCGACAGAAAAGTAAAAATGTTTTCTAAAATAAAAAAGGAAATATATACTGAAATAAAAATAGCCAGCAGGTAACAGCGTGTATAAGAAATAGCGGTTTTAGTGCTAAATCAAAGGTCAGCACATATAATAAAAGTCAGTACCAAACTGAAAGTGAAATGCTTTTTAATCCGCTACTTCTCATACACGCAAAACGTTGGCAAACATTAACCACTCAAACTCTTGAAATAAAAAAAGGAATGATAATATGAAGAAAATAACATTTAAAAATATTTTTGGAATCTTGTTAATTACTTTTATTATTTATCAAGTTTATCAATTCACGAATGAATATTTAATAATCAAAAATTATCAATATGGAGAGAATTACAATTCCTTTCGTGCGAAAAATGGAATTCCTGAAATTAATGACGAAATGGAACCATTTAAAATGCCAGTTGACAATAATTGGGGAATGATTTGGATAAATGAAAATCAGACTAAAGAAGAAAAACCATTAATTCACAGAATTAAAATTATAAATGCTTCTGAAAAAGATGGCTGGAAGAGTGAAAATGATAGTTATTTATACTTTATTAATGACACAACTAATTATATTTTAAGTATAGATTCGAAAAAACTGAATTCTAAAATTGACTTTGAATATAAACTTATGAAAACTGACAGTCGAAAAAAGGAATTTAAGGATTATCAAGAAAATAAATACGAAAAGTATTCGGAAAGAAAATTAGAAATAATAGAAGCAGATAGTATTAAGAAAAAATGGAAAATAAAATAACGATTTGCCAACACCGTGTATAATTAATTGCTTTGGCAAGTGCTTATTTGGAAAATTCCTTCGGAATTTTCTCGCGTTCGTTTTTGTTTACTAAATTAGTTGCTGAAGCACGCAACTAACCATACACAAAACCGTTGTACACAATTTGAAAAAACTAACAATCATATTTATTTCATTGATGCTTTTTAGCTGTAAAGATAAAGAGCAAAAAAGCATTTCTGAATTTTCCGAACAAGATGCGTACGCATTAATAAATACACACTTTCTCAGGCAATTAAATGAATACGATTCAGATTCTATAATATATTGGAATAATAGAGCTCTTAAAGCCCCAGAATTTGACCACACTTACGTCGGAACCGACTCAATTCCAAACATACCGATTAGAAAAACGCCTTTTCCTGTTTTCTCAAAGGAATATTGGAAAATTAATAAAATAAAAAACATAAGGGTAATAGATTGTAAAGAATTTGATTCATTTTTCAGAAAAAACGACTCAATTGATTTGGAAAAATTGTGGAGTACAAAATTTAATGATGAATATGTTCATAATGTCTCCTATCCTATTTACAATCCGAAAACAAAAATTGCAGTAATAGAGGATTATCATTATAGACCTTTTCTTTATTGCGGAACTGGATTAGATAATTTTTATTACTATAGAAAAACATTAAACGGATGGGAGAAGCTAAAATAAACTGTGTACAACAGCCGTTTGTAGCAATTGCTAGGCTTGGCTTGTGTTCGGAATTTTCTCCGAAAATTCCACGAGGAGTTTTGTACTTGTAATCTTTTGTCTTAAATTTACGCAACTGCCACAAGCGGCAAC
>PKEA01000007.1 GCA_002862805.1 Flavobacteriaceae bacterium
AATTCATAATCGGTTATAAAAGCGTGATCAATCTTGGTTATATCAATATCAGAAATATTATATTTCCATTGCATGAACTCAATGGTATGTTTCAAAGAAGTGGTGTAACGCTCTAATGTTCCTTGTGCATATTCTTTACCAATTAATTCTTTGATTTTGTTGTTGTGGTCTTGGAAAATAGGAACTAACATTCGTTTAGTCTCAGCTAATCCAAACAATTCATTTTTAAGATTTTCAGTACTAACTGGAATATCTTTTTTAAACAGTCTTTTTTCGGCTTCTAACACTTGATTTTTTAAATAATCAAGATGACTATTGATTGTTCTAGCTTCTTCATTTGAACCCTTTACTTTAGTACCTTCTGATGACCATTTTTCTGGACTGATATACTTATTGGTACTAAATTCAAATCGTTTTGCATTGATAGTAACTCTTGCATAGATTGGGCAAACTCCTAAACTGTTGACTTTTGCTCTTTTAATGTAAAAGAGAATTGATACTGATGTGTTCATTGGTGGTGACCTTAAAGTTATTATTAAATTTATTATTTTTAATAAATACACACAAGATGTTCATTTTTTGAATATGTTGTTGAACACCTTGTAGTAGCGGTGCTTTCGTTGCGAGGTGTCACTTAAAATTTAATTTTTTAGTGACACCTTGAAAGACACCTAAACTTTGAGATTTAATGAATAATTTGATATAACCCTAAAAGAAAAAACCCACTAAATTGTTGAATTTAGTGGGTTTTAGTACCGTTTGTATTTCTACTGGCGGAGAAAGAGGGATTCGAACCCCCGGACCTGTTACAGTCAACAGTTTTCAAGACTGCCGCATTCGACCGCTCTGCCATTTCTCCAGTAATTATCGCTTTACTTCCGTATTGCGAGTGCAAATATAGGATGATTTTTTTACTTACAAAATAAAAATGATAAAAAAATTATACTTTTTTTTATTTGTTTTCATAACGTTTTGACTTTCAGTTAATATATGGTTTTGTCTTATTAAAATATTTTTTCTTTTCTAGATTTAAATATCTTTGCAGTCATATAATTATTTTAAATAAATGGACTTTCCTTTAGAATATCTATTACTTATTCCGATCGGTTTTATTGCTGGTTTTTTAAATACTGTTGCTGGAGGTGGAACTTTATTGACCTTGCCAACTTTGATTTTTTTAGGATTACCTGCTTCTGTTGCAAATGGTACAAATAGAATTGCAATTTTAGTTCAAACATTTGCCGCTATAAAGGGGTTTAAGAGCAAAGGAGAATCAATGTACCCATTTAGTTTATATCTTGGAATATCAGCATTCTTAGGTTCGTTTATAGGCGCAAAACTTGCCATTGATATAAATGGTGAGCTATTCAACAGAATACTAGCATTAATTATGCTTATGGTGTTGTTAATAATTATAGTTAAGCCAAAAGTTAACTTGGCAACTCTAACTGAAAAAATTACTGGTAAAACATTAGGAGTTTCAATTGTTATTTTCTTTTTCTTAGGAATTTATGGTGGTTTTATAAATGCCGGAATTGGTTTTTTAATGTTGTTAATTCTTCCTTATGTTAACGGATTGACTCTTTTAAAGTCTAATGTTACAAAAGTATTTGTAGTCTGTATGTATACAGTAGGAGCAGTGTTGGTTTTTGCTTACGAAAATAAAATAAATTATCCTTTAGCCTTTATATT
Source organism: Flavobacteriaceae bacterium (assembly GCA_002862805.1). Lineage (GTDB taxonomy): Bacteria > Bacteroidota > Bacteroidia > Flavobacteriales > Flavobacteriaceae > Flavobacterium. The sequence goes on from PKEA01000007.1 coordinate 1,693, forward strand.
GACTATTGGTAATGCTTCTGGTGCTTGGGTGGCGAGTAGGTGGTCAGTAAAAAAAGACGATAAAGTAATTAAACTATTTTTAATAATTACTGTATCGTCTTTAGCTGTAAAATTGTGGTTTTTTAATTGATTTAGTAATTTACATAATCAACTATTTCAAGTCCGTAACCTATCATTCCAACACGTTTTGTGTGTTCTGTTTGGTTAGAAAGTAATTTGATTTTTGAAATATCTATATCGTGTAAAATTTGGGCTCCAATGCCAAAATCTTTATTGTCCATTTTAATACTTGGGGCTTTTACAATTCCTTTTTCTTGAAGCTCTTTTAATTCTGTTAATCTAGAAAGTAATTCTAATGATTTTACTTCTTGATTAATGAATATAACGGCGCCTTGACCTTCTTCATTGATTTTTTTGAACATTCCATCTAGCTTTTTATCAGCATCGTTAGTTAATGTTCCTAATATATCATTGTTTACTTGTGTTGAGTTAATTCTTGTTAAAACCGCATCTCCACTGTTCCAAGTTCCTTTCGTAAGTGCTAAATGTACTTGTTTATTTGTAGTTTGTAAATAGGCTCTTAAGCGGAAAGTTCCAAAACGTGTTTCAATTTCAAAATCTTCCTTCTTTTGAATTAAACTATCATGCAACATTCTATAAGCAACTAAATCTTCAATTGAGACCAATTTTAAATCGAATTTTTTAGCAACTTCAACAAGTTCAGGTAAACGAGCCATGGTTCCATCTTCGTTCATGATTTCAACGATAACTCCGGCTGATTTAAAACCAGCTAAGCGAGCAAAATCAATTGCAGCTTCTGTATGACCTGTTCTTCTTAAAACACCACCTTGTTTTGCAATAAGTGGAAAAATATGACCTGGACGAGCTAAATCAAAAGGTTTTGTGTCTGGGTTTACCAATGATAAAACTGTTTTTGCTCTATCTGCAGCAGAAATTCCGGTTGTAACTCCGTTTCCTCTTAAATCTACAGAAACAGTAAAGGCAGTTTCCATATGATCAGTATTATTTCTCACCATTGCATGTAAATCTAATTCTTTACAGCGAGATTCGGTTAATGGAGTACATATAAGTCCACGACCATGAGTTGCCATGAAATTTATCATTTCTGGCGTTACCATTTCGGCAGCTGCTAAAAAATCGCCTTCATTTTCTCTATCTTCATCATCAACTACTATTATAACTTTGCCTTGTCGAATGTCTTCTATGGCTTCTTCAATAGTGTTAAGTTTTATCTTGTTAGACATTATAATTTGTTGTTTTGTTTATTAAACTTTGAAATTATTTTTTTGAAAGGATCTGTAATCCAATCAAAATTAATCATTATTCCAATATCATTTGTAGCTCTATAAGTAAATAAAATTGCTAATGGTGTTAAAATAATTGACGAAAGCCAAACTCCTAACATAACCGGTAAAGCGTCTTCTTCAGCAAGTTTTCTGCCGAATAGATTTAAAAAGTGATATAAAATAAAAATTACAATTGCTAATACCATTGGTAATCCTAATCCGCCTTTTCTGATGATTGCTCCAAGTGGTGCTCCAATAAAAAACATTAAAAGACATGAATATGCCATTATGAACTTTTCATGAATAACAATCCAATGAGAATTAATATTTTTCTTTTTATATTCTAAATCCGTTTTACCATTACTAATACTAAACTCTGTGCTAATAGTATTATTTTTGGCTAATTCTAAGACTTTTTTTGCTTGTTCTAATGATAATATTTTTAATATATCTTTTGTAGATTTATTATCAACTACAGCAATATTTTGATTTTTTTTAGAGTTAAAAATATTATCATTACGTGTAACAATATTTTCTGAAAACGAAACTATTTCTTTATTGTATTGATTTTGAAGTGAATCTACAGAATATTTTAACTCTCCAATGTTTAACATCTTTTCAGATGTTATTTCTTGATTGTCATCAACCTTATTTAGTTTAGATAAATCAATATTTATAACGTATTTTTTAAAACTACTTTTTGCAAAAGGTTGTTTTTTTCGATCATTAATATCGCTTGGCTGTATGTTTTCGTAATAATTACCATCTAGTAATGTAAGTTGTAGTAAGTTAGAATCTTCTGTACTTCCTAAAATTCCTTTTTTAGATTTA
>PKEA01000069.1 GCA_002862805.1 Flavobacteriaceae bacterium
GGTTTCTCAAACCAATTTATCGCAAGCTGAAAAGTTTTTCAAGAAAGCGGTTGAACTTGGTTTATCTATGGATCAAGACATGGCTTTAGCAAAGTTACAACTGGCTGGAATCGCAATGTCTAAAAGAAGAAAAATTGAAGCTACTAAGTTATTAGCTGAGGCAAAAAAATTAGACAAACACGGTATGTTAAAAGATCAAATGAAAATGCTAAAAGATCAAATGAAAAAAATATAAGTATTTCATTATCAGCATAAAAAAGCACCTTATAGGTGCTTTTTTTGTTTATTGAACGATTTTACTTTACTCATTATCGATAAAACAGCACTGTAAGTATTTAATTTTCATAGCTTTAACTAAATATTTAAGGCATTGAGAAAACTTTACTTCATACTGTCACTATTACTTTCATTACAAAGCTTTTCATTTAACGATAGCATTGTAAAGTTTTCCAATGCTATTAATAAAAATATTAGTGAGTATATTTCTAAAAGTAATCTAGCTTATTTAGAAAAAGATTATAAAAAAGCTGAGCTGTTATTAGATTCACTAATTTATAAAAATCTAATAGGAACACATTTTGATGATTTTTCATTTAAAAGAATTGGAAAAAAAAGAATTCAAATTAATGAATCGATAACTACACCTGTTATGATTTTCACATATGCCTCTTGGTGTTTAATTGAAAAAGGGGAAATTGTTGCTTTAAACAAGCTTGCTAATGAATATAAAGGCAAAATAAAAATTATAGTTGTTTTTTGGGACACTAAAAATAGTGTAAGGAAAGTTTCAAAAAAATTCAACTCTCAAATTGAAATTTGCTATGCGAATGAAAGAAATAATAAAGACTTAAGAGCTATTAAATTATTAAAAAACACATTGGGTTTTCCAACTTCATATTTCTTAGATTCTAATAAAAATATTGTTTCAATAAAAAAAAGAAGTTTAAAAGCAACTTATAAAATAGACTTTAAAACTTCTCTAAAAAATAATTATAATTCTTACAAAAACGAAATCACACAATTAATTATTTCAAACACATCACCAAACTATCAATTAGCAAAGAAATAATTATTTTGTAAGAAGCATTCTACCTCCAATTATTAATAAGATTACTGCAAATATTTTCTTCAACATTTTTTGATCTAGATTAATCGCTAGCTTACTTCCAAAATACCCCCCTACAACAAAAAATACTGCAATTATTGCTGCGTGCTTCCAATCGATATAACCTTCTTTATAGTAATTATAAACAGCAATAGCTGTAACTGGAACTACCAAAACAGCTAAACTTGTACCTTGTGCTTGATGTTGACTAAAGCCTAAAAACAAGATTAATAGCGGAACCATAACTACCCCTCCACCTACTCCAACTAAACCACTTAATAAACCTGCAACAACTCCAATAAGGATAAGCAATAGAACTATTTGTAATGTCATTTTTATTTTTTTATTTTCTGGCATAACCTGAAGTTGGTATTTCAATTATATATTTTTTCTTATTTGGATTATCTAATTTTTTTTCTCTTAACCAAGGGTTATGAATTTTTAAAATTTTATAATTTATTCCTTGAGTTTGAGCAAATGAAGCAAAATCAGAAATAGAAGAATCTATTTCAATTGTTTTTACTTGCACCTCATTATATAATTCTTCTTTAGAAAATTTAAATCCGTACTCAACAGGATGTGTCATTATCTCCTTTAAAGCCAAAATTCTAAATACATAACGAGATGTTTCTTCAGTTAACAAAACATCGTAGTAAGAAGTAACGTTTTGCGAATCTAATTGACGTTGCACACCGCTCATTCCACCATTATATGAAGCAGCAGCTAATGTCCAACTTCCAAATTTATCTTTAGCATCTTTTAAATACACACAAGCCGCTTCTGTTGATTTTACTAAATGATAACGTTCATCCACTTCATCAGTTACTTCCAAACCTTTTTCTTTTGCAGTTGCTGGCATAAATTGCCAAACACCTCTTGCTCCTGCTGGAGAAACAGCATTAACTAAACTACTTTCTATTACGGCCAAATATTTGAAATCATCAGGAATACCGTGCTTTTTTAAAATGGGCTCAATTACAGGAAATACTTTATTCGCTCTTTTTAAAACCAAAGTTGTATTGGTATGATAATTTGTATTGGTCACTAATTCTCTATCTAAACGTTCATACACATCGGCAAGGTAAGTTGGAACTACTTCTCCTGCAAAATCAATTTTCATAGGAAAATTTTTTACAGATTGTTTCTCAGAATCTACATTAACTGCGTATATAAAAAACAAACTTCCTAAGACAATCAATACAGTTAATGCTATTTTCTTTAATAATATCATTTTATTTATTCTTTTTAATTATTAATGGCAAATTTTCATTCAACCATTTATATTTATTAATAATCATAATATGTGTACCTCCTTTTATTGGTATACAATTAGTAATATATTTCATTGGAAAAATTTCGTCATCGGTTCCTTGGATATGAATAACGTTTTCATCTGGTTTTTCATTTTTCCATAAGATAACATTTTCTATGGCCCAATCCAAATACTTTTTATCTCGCATTTGTAAATATTTTTCGTAAAGTGCTAACCTTTTTGTTACAGTTTCTCCAAAAGCATATTTTGCTAAAGCTTCAACATTTGACAATAATTGTGTAGGAATCAATTTATATGCCATTGTTGTTTTAGCAATTTTCATTCTTCGAGGAAATTCTTTATTTGACTTTACACTAGAAATAATAATTGTCTTACGAACCTTTATTAATTTTGACATTTCTTGAACCAAAATTCCTCCAAAAGAAACTCCAATTAAAACCGGATTCTCGTGTTTTATATTTTTAGTCATTCGTAAAGCATAATCCTCTAAAGATTCTTTATCTAATGGAATCATCCATTCTAATAAAACAGTTTCGAACTCTTCATCAGGAAGTTTTATATTTTCAAATATGGCAGGACTTGCAGCCAACCCAGGCATAAAATAAACAGGAATTTTTGACATTTAATGGAGTAATTAAAATAAGACTATAAATTTAGTACAAAATTTACAAGAACAGATTTCTAAAATACTAAATTTATATTAATTTTTGTTTTAAAAGTCAACAATCACTTTAACACTTTTAACTTATTTTAAATAAAAAAAAACACAAAGTACAATATATACTTTAAAATCATTTGAAATTGACTTACAATTTAATAACTTTGTCAGTGACTTTAAAGTCTGAAAAACTTTTCAACCTTACGAATCCAACTATGACATTACTGAATATGGAAATTAAAGACAATGAACTTTTAAGACAATTTGAAATCATAACCGATTCTGGATTAGTTGCTATTGAATACTCTTTACAAGATCGAAAAATATTTTTAACAAAGTTTGTTGAAAACGATAGCGAAGATGAAGAGTTACATCAAGAATTTATCAAAAATGTTTTAGAAATTGCTATTGAGCGAAAATTAAAAGTGGTTCCTACACATATTAAAATGATTAAGTTTTTTAGAAAAAACAGAAAATATCAAGAATTGCTTCCACCAGGGTTAAAAATATAAAAAGAAAAATCCCAAACTATTCAGTTTGGGATTTTTTTATTTAAACAAAATCAAATCGAACCGCTCCGTCTTCATCAATTTTAGTAAGTTGTACATTATGCAAGGTATTTACTAATTCAGGATTCCAAGGGGTTTTTACTTTTACATAATTTTCGGTAAAACCATGAATATAACCTTCTTTATTTTCGCTTTCGAATAAAACAGTTCTATTTGAACCAATTTGATTTTCGTAAAAAGCTCTGCGTTTCTTAACTG
>PKEA01000030.1 GCA_002862805.1 Flavobacteriaceae bacterium
TGAGAATATTCTTGAACTTAATTTTTCAAACACATAGGCACATCGTTTTTTTGAACGCTGATTAAGCAGATTGACTTTGTCAAACACAGATAAACACAAATTTTTACCTACAGTATTGTTATTCTGAGGTAAGGAAGAATCTCACTTTAATTGTTCTTGAAATTGAATTTGATTTTTGAATTTGAAATTGAAAGGAATTTTCTTTTGTATATTTGCATTCTTAAAATGTAAACCAAATGATTAACCAAGAAACCATTGTTGCTTTAGCTACTCCTTCTGGAGCAGGAGCTATTGCTGTTATTAGATTATCTGGACAAAATGCAATAACTATTGCTGCAGATGTTTTTCAATCGGTTTCTGGGAAAGATATTACTCAACAGAAAACCCATACTATTCATTTAGGACATGTGGTTGATGGTGCTAAAACCTATGATCAGGTTTTGCTTTCTTTATTTAAAGGTCCGAATTCTTATACGGGTGAGAATGTAGTGGAAATATCATGTCACGGTTCTACATTTATTCAGCAACAAATTATTCAGTTACTGCTTCGTAAAGGCGCTAAAATGGCTCAAGCGGGTGAATTTACCTTGCGTGCTTTTTTAAACGGTAAACTGGACTTGTCGCAAGCGGAAGCTGTGGCGGATTTAATTGCAAGTGATAATGAGGCGAGTCATCAAATTGCGATGCAACAAATGCGTGGTGGTTTTAGTAATGAGATTGCTAAACTGCGTCAGGAATTGTTGAATTTTGCTTCGTTGATTGAATTGGAACTTGACTTTGCGGAAGAGGATGTTGAGTTTGCCGATAGAACTGCTTTTAAGGAATTGTTAGAGCGTATTGAATTTGTATTGAAACGCTTGATTGACTCGTTTGCGGTGGGTAATGTTATTAAAAATGGTATTCCGGTGGCTATTGTGGGTGAACCTAATGTGGGTAAATCTACTTTATTGAATGCGCTTTTAAATGAGGAACGCGCTATAGTTTCTGATATTGCAGGAACTACTCGTGATACTATTGAAGATGAATTGGTTATTGATGGTATTGGTTTCCGTTTTATTGATACTGCTGGAATTAGAGAAACTAAAGACGTTGTGGAAAGCATTGGTATTCAAAAGACGTTTGAGAAGATAGAGCAAGCACAGGTGGTACTTTTTATAATTGATAGTTTACAATTGATAAATGATAATGGTAACAGTGTTAAAATTGAGATTGAGAAAATAAAAAATAAATTCCCACTAAAACCACTTATCGTTGTATTAAATAAAATTGACAGATTGAATACTGAAGAACGCATTCAGTTCGATAATCAATTGGCGATTATTAATTATCCATTATCAATTGAAATATCTGCCAAACAAAAAGAAGGTATTGATGCATTGAAAAACGAATTGCTTTCGTTTGTAAATACGGGTGCTTTGCGTAATAATGAAACGATAGTGACGAATACACGTCATTATGATTCGTTATTGAAGGCTTTAGAGGAAGTGCAAAAAGTAAAGTATGGTATTGAAAGTAATACCTCATCTGACTTTATTGCCATTGATATTCGACAAGCTTTGTACTATTTTGGTGAAATTACTGGAGAGGTTACTAACGACGAACTTTTGGGTAATATTTTTGCTAACTTTTGTATTGGGAAATAATGTAAGATAAATATTACAAAATATTAATAAATAAAACAAAGAAAAGCCGCTAAAATAGCGGCTTTTCTTTGTTTTACAATACTTTACAATTTTGTAGTATTTTGCACTGTTTTTAATTTATTTGTACCTCCCTTGTACCTCGAGTGAAATTTTTTTTTTACATTTGTTAAGATAGAGAAATTTTGGCACTTATTTCTTCTTAATGATAGGTGAGTAAATTTAAACATGAGTAAAATTATACATGAAAAAATGTCTAAAATAGGTCAATATGAAGACAAATATTAGGGTCAAAAAAAAATGTGAATATTGTAAAGAAGAGTTTGTTGCAAAAACAACAAAAACTCGATATTGTTCTCTCAGATGTAATCAAAAAGGTTACAAACTAAATATAAAAACAAATAAAATTGCGACAATTGAAAAAGCAACTAAACTTGATATTCTTAATATCGATGAAGTAAACAAAAAAGATTTTTTGTCAGCAAAAGAAGCGGCATACATTTTGAATATGTCATTACGTACCGTTTACCGATTAATTCAATCCAAAGAATTAAATGCTTATAATTTTTCTGAAAGAAAAACTCTTATAAGAAGAAAAGATATAGATATGTATTTTGACTTAAGTTTAAATGATATCAATATTGATAAAAGCCATTTGAAAGATTTGATAAATTTAGAAAATTCCTATACAATTGATGAAATTGAAAAAAAATATAATATTTCAAGTAGTGCATTGTATGGTTTAATAAAGCGTTTGGACATACAAAAGAAACAAGTTGGAAAACACGTTTTAGTTAGAAAAGAAGATATAGATAAAATTTTTGAACCATGATTAAAGTAACATTAAGAGAAAAGCCATTAAAGTCAGATAAAAATAGTTTGTATCTGGACTACTACCCGCCTATTGTAAATTCGACAACTGGAGAAAAAACAAGAAGGGAATTTTTAAACATGCATATTTATAAAAACCCAAAAAATCAAGAGGAAAAAAAATATAATTCCGAAACGCTGTCATTAGCAAAAGGTGTTAAATCAAAGAGAGAAGTACAACTCCGAAATAAAGAATTTGGATTTAGAGACAATGTTAATATTAGTATTGATTTAGTAGGTTTTTATAAACGTATTGTTGACGATTATTACAATAAAGGAAGTAAATCAAATCATAGTACTTGGAAATCATCTTTGAATCACTTTGAAAATTTTTGTAGTTATGCCATCACAACTAGCCAACTAGATATAGAATTTGTAAACAGGTATCGAAATTATCTTTTAAACGCTAATACTACTAGAAATCTAGCTGAGCCTAAAAAACTTTCAAAGAATACGGTTGCAACCTATTTTAAACATTTCTTATTTGTACTAAAGCAAGCCTACAAAGAAAATTACATAGAAAAGAATTTAGCCGAAGATGCTGAATATATTAAAGAAGAAGAAACGCATAGAGAATATTTAACAGAAGAAGAATTGAAACTGTTATGGAATACTCCTATTAAAAATGAAAAGGTAAAACACATGGCTTTATTTTCGGCCTTAACGGGTTTTCGTTTCGTTGATATTAATAACCTAGATTGGAATAAAGTATATAATGACAAACATCAAGGATATTATATTCAATTAAAAGAGCAGAAAACAAAATCAATTAAGAATCACCCAATTTCTGAAACTGCTTACAACATTCTAAAATCACAAAACACAACTACAGGATTAGTATTTGGAGAGATAAAATACACACAAATAACAAGGCCATTAAGAGAGTGGCTAGTTAAAACTGGAATAAATAAGAAAATATCTTTTCATAATTTCAGACACAGTTACGCCACACTACAACTCGCAAACGGAACAGATATATATACTGTTTCGAAATTGTTAGGACACAAAAACGTTTCAACAACACAGATTTACACTAAAGTATTAGATAAAAATAAAATTGAAGCCGCTAACCGTATAAACTTAAATTTAGATGGAATTTGAAACTCTTTA
>PKEA01000086.1 GCA_002862805.1 Flavobacteriaceae bacterium
GTTCGGAATTTTGCTTCGCCAGTTCGCACAAAGTGCTCGAGTCTCCGAAAATTCCACGAGGAGTTTTGTACTTGTAATCTTTTGTTATAAATTTACGCAACTGCCACAAGCGGCAACACGTTACCTGTAATTTTTAAAAAAAATGAAAAGAAAGATTGAAATTTCAAAAGAAACAATTTTACCTATTATTGTTTTTGTTTTTAGTGTTTTAAATTTATTAAGTAATTTAAATAATATTTCACTTTCAATTGTATTATCAATAATTGGTATAATAAGTACAATTTTATTTTTCAGACAAAATAATTTATCAACTAAATTAATCTACATTTGGCTAATAGCTCAAGTGATTATAATTGAGCCAATCTTTGATTTATCACAATCTAGTTTTACTCTTGCTTTCACTTTAGGGCTTGGAAGCTACAGTCTTAAAATAAATTTTCTTCCGTTACTGTTTTTAGGTCTTATTAAAGTGATTGAATCATCAAACCTAATTGGAAAAGAAATAAATTTATTGGAATTCAGACAAAATGCAATTTCTGATTTTTTGCCAACTAAGGGTAAAATTTCTGAACGAATAGATTTTAATGAAAACAAAAATTGGTTGCTTATTGAACTAGAAAATAAAATGGAATATGAAGGAACTAAAATTGGAAAAGTATTAATAAAAAGCAAGGATGCAGAAAAATCAATCAAACTAAAAGAAAAAAATCAGATTGCACATTTAAGACTCGTTACAGACGAATCTAAACTTGTAACAAAAGAACTTGCGGAATTTCCATTCGTTGATTGGATTCGCTGTGAATAGCAAAACTACAGGTAACAGCAGTTAAAAAAAATGGCTTAGGCAAGGGCATACTTCTGAATTTTGCTTCGCCAGTTCGCACAAAGTGCTCGAGTCTCCGAAAATTCAAAAGTTTGCGTTATATTTGTTTTGGCTTGGTTTTGGCTCGTCGCCACTTCTTTTAGCTGCAACACGTTAGCTGTTATGTTCTCAAAACGTTCGTAATAAGAAAATAATTAAATAGATTTAAAATGGGTTATGGTGTATTTGTTATGATGATTTTTGCTGTAATATTATTAATAATATCATTCCTTATATTCATCTCTTTAAAAGATTCAAAGAAAAAAAAACTTGGAATAATATTAGCTTCATTATTAGCATCAATTGTTATTTTACCAATTCTATTTTTGACATTTGAATCTTATTTTTATTTCAAATCTGACGCAATTAAAGATTTAAAAATTGCAGAAATTACTCTACATGAAAATTTTAAAATTCTTGATAATAAAATCACTGGTTTACCTGAATATTATCAAATCACAAAACTAGAAATTTCTACAAATGACAAAAATAGAATTATTAATAAAATAAAAAATAGTCAAGATTTTTTTGTTAATGATAACTATAACTTTTTATTGAATTCTAATAATAATATTGATAGTGATAAAATAATTGCAAATTATCGTTTTGAAGAAGAAATAATTAGGGAAACTTACGAAAAAAAAAGTGGCTTTGTGCTAATTTCTTTAATGTTGATTTTAAATGAAAAGTCAAATATTATAGAACTACGAAGAATTGAAGATTAATAAACACAACAGCTAACAGCCGTTTGTTGCAATTGCTAGGCTTGGCTTGTGTTCGGAATTTTCTCCGAAAATTCCACGAGGAGTTTTGTACTTGTAATCTTTTGTCTTAAATTTACGCAACTGCAACAAGCGGCAACACGTTAGCAGTAACCCATCATGAACGAATATCGTAAAATACTTCTACTTCTAAAAGATTTACTTAATAAGTCTAAAAACAATCATTGGGTAAAATGGATAGATCAAGACATTTACGATTGGGATAATCTTAAGTCAACAAAACATCACAAAAGCGCATTTGGAGGAATGGGATCAATAAATGATTTGGTAGTTGGTGATTCTGGTAAAATTGGAACATGGAAAAACAATATGTTTGACTATTTAAAAAGCTTGAGTTATGCATTCGCATCAACGAATGAAATTCATTTTTTAAACACTAAAACTTCAACTATTCAGGGAGTAATCTGTGAAAATTGTAATTACGCAGAAATTTCAGAAGGTGGAATTGAAAGTTATATTTCTAAAAAACACATACCTTTTTTAGTTAAAAAGCTTTTACCAACTGATAAATATTCCATGCTTTCAAACATTGAAAATTTAATTAATGAACCTGATATTACTAATGACAGAAATAAGTTAATTTATTCTCTAAAGGACTTAAATATTAAACTTAATAATAACATTGTATGGTCAAGTCCATGTACAAAATGTGCCCAAGAAAACAAATGTGTTTATCGTTGGGATATTAATGAAACTAACGGAACAACATTTTTGACGGCAAGCAAAAACAATCTATCGCTTAAAAACAGTAAAGTAGAAATATCTTGGTGGAAGAAATTATTGGGCTACTGCTAACAGCAGTTAAAAAAAATGGCTTAGGCAAAGGCATACTTCCGAATTTTGCTTCGCCAGTTCGCACAAAGTGCTCGAGTCTCCGAAAATTCAAAAGTTTGCGTTATATTTGTTTTGGCTTGGTTTTGGCTCGTCGCCACTATTTTTTAGCTGCAACACGTTAACTGCCATTTTACCAAAAAAAACGAAAAAGAAAATATGAAAAAAGGATTAAAAATTATTGGAATTATTTTAGGAGTTATTGTTTTAATTATCGGAATAATTGGATTTATTGGTTGGAGAAAAATGCAGAAATTTAATTTGCTTCAAGAACAAGCCAATTATATTATGGAAAATTTAGACAATCCAAATATTGGAGAAAAATTTCCAGCTAAATATTTCCCAAAAGAACAACTTGAACCAATTATTGGAGGAATAAGACAAAACTGTGATTGGAAAAATAAAGATGGAAAATTCGTGGATTTTTTCACTGAAAAAAATATAGGAGGAATTGACCAAACTGCATTTATTTATGAATACTATATGAAATGTGATAGTTTGAGATTTATTCTATCATTCAATACCGAAAATGAACCAGAATTAATGGGATTTAAATTCGAGCCAATCGAAACAGAAAATCCAATGATTTTATTTCCCGAAAAGCAATTAAAGAATAGAAAATGAAAATATTACCAATTGAAAAGTTAACTCTAATTACTGAATTGTCAAAATCCAAAGTAATTGAAGAGTTGAATTTAAACTTAAGACCAAAACAGAATTTTGGATTTGGAAATAACAATGTAGAAAGCGGAAAGAAATTCGAAGGAAATATATTTGGCGATAATTTTAATGTTACAAGAATTATAAATTACAGAAATTCATTTCTTCCAGAAATCAATGGTAAAATAATTGAAAAACTAAACGGAACAGAAATTGAGGTTGAATTAAAACCAGCGGGATTTGTTATGGGTTTTATGATACTTTGGTTTGGTGGAGTTTCATTTGGATTTATTGCAACCCTAATTGGAGCAATTATTGGAGAAGGTCCAATTTATGCTTGTATAATTCCATTATTTATGTTGCTTATGGGA
>PKEA01000058.1 GCA_002862805.1 Flavobacteriaceae bacterium
ATTATGAATTAAATATAAAAAATTTTATTTAGATTTGGGTTAGAAAAAAGTATGATGCTTATCATACATATACAGCCAAAATTGGGCATATATGTATGACTACATCATACATATAAACAAGTTGTAATCAATTTTATGAAAACATACCGTTCAACTTCAATCAATTACGAAAACAATAAATTACAGACAATTATAATTGCTGTAATATTTTGTGTTTTTATAGCATTAATAAATTATAACCCGATTTTTACTTTTCTATCAATAATTTCAATATTTTTTTTAACTCGTTATTCAATCATAAAAGATAAAAAAAAATATCTTGAAATCTATTTTGAAGATGATGAAGTCATAATTGAATATCCGAACATACAAAAAATAATAAAAGTACAATACACTGACTTAAAAAATTTGACATATATAAATCCCCGCAAAAGTTTAAATAAATACAATTCTTTGAAATATATAGAAAATGGAAAAATTAAAAAAATTACTTTTCTAAGTGTTGCGGAAAATGAAGTGTATATAGACTTCTTAAAATGGTTAAATAATAAAAATTCGAAAATAATATTTGATGCTTACCCTCCAGATGAAAATATGGAATATAGAATTCAAGAAAATTTTGGTTTAAAATACAGAAAATTTTTAAAAGAAACATTATAAAAACTGCTTACAACAGCAGTTAGCCTCAATGGCTTGGGCTTGGTTTTTCCTTCGGAAAAACCGCAGATAGCCAAAATAATTTTATATTTGTTAAAGCTAGTCTTGAATCGCCTCCACTTAGGCTAGCTGCAAAACGTTGTGCGTAATTTTAAGAAACCGCGTAAATTAAAATGAAATGAGATTTTCAATCACAATTATATTTTTAATCTTTTCCTTCATAATCTTTGGACAAGAAACGAAATCACCAAAAAATATAAACCAAGCAATTAGAGCGTTAGATAAAAACCTAACTACAGAAATTAAAGAAAAACTAACAAAAATTTCTTCTGATAGTTTGCTGATATTTTACAAAAATTCCGAATCGAAATTTGATTTAATGGACAATTGGTTTTTTAAATGGACTCAAATGAGTACAACAGTAGATGCAAGCCTTGGAAAATTTTACAAAAAGAAAGGATTGGAAATTCCTTACGATATGATTGAAGTTGTGCTTAGAACTTATCAAAATAAATTGAAAGGAAATAAAGCAAAACACGATGAAATTTTAAAAACATTTCTACTAAGACAACAAAAAAATAATAAAGAAAATGAAATCAGATATGTAACAGATAGCTTAAGTGGATTTTATATTCCTAAAAACCTTGATGATGCAATAAATTCACTTAATAAAATTTATTCAGATAGCGTAAAATTAAAAATCACAAAACTTACAGAAGAAGATTATGTGTCAGGTAATTATAGATTTGGGATTGGATTATGGATGAGAAATAATTGGCAACTTTGGGGCGGTTCTCGCCTATCTAAATTTTTCCGAGATAATAAAATTAATCATCCTGAATCAATGTCTGTCGTTATTTTGGAAAGTTATTATCGTTATTTAAAAAATGAAGACATTAGATTTGATGAACAAATTAAAGAATATGTCGAATGGGAAGAAAAATCAAAAATAAATGAATTAGAACGAGAAAAAAAAGAATTGAAAGAAAAGAAAGAAACATTCGCTGAATTGAAAATAGGTAATGTTTTGGAGTTCAATTATAAATATGGTTTTTCTAACCAAAGTCAAGAAGACAAATGGATGGATGATATTTGTTTAGCAAAAGGAATTTTAATTGAAAAAGATGAGAAAAATTTAAAAATAAAAGTAAAAATTATTGAAAGCTGTGACAAAAAAGGTATTGTAATTTATACTAATGATAATGTAAAAATATATAACAATGAAACTAAAAAATGGTCAGATCCAAAAAAAAGAATTGTAAAATTTTTAAAAAATGAAAAATCAGCTTGGTTTGAACTTGACGATTGGGATTTGGAATAAAAAAACTACGCACAACAGGCGTTTGGCAAGATTGCGAATTTTGTAGTAAATTCACGTTTACATTTCGCAAGAAATTTTATCTTTAACAGAAAATAATCAGTTCCGAAGTTCGCAACCTCGCCAAGCGCCGGAACGTTGTGTGTAATATTCCAATCAACCGTAAACTGAACTAAAAAATGACTGAATTACAAACTATAAAGGAAAATTTTAAATCGGATTTAAAAAAATTACGTGTTTTATTAATTATACTGACTTTAATCCAAATCGGATATATGATTATAATCTTTGCTGACACAAAACTGTGGATTAAACTCGACTTTGATTATAAAGCAAACTGGCTGATTTGGGGACTGAATTTAATTGTGGCAGGAATTTTCCTGTGGTTTAATTGGACAAGAATGCCAATTAAAAAAAGCACAAAAACAAACAATACATTTATGATTTTGTTTTTAGGAATTATTGGAATGTGGTTATGGATTCCAAACAAACGTGAAATAAATAAACTGTCTGAAAAATAAAAATACTACACACAACAGCCGTTTGTTGCAATTGCTGGGCTCGGTTTGTGTTCGGAATTTTCTCCGAAAATTCCACGAGGAGTTTTGTACTTGTAAACTTTTGTATTAAATTTACGCAACTGCAACAAGCGGCAACACGTTAGCTGCTATAATACCGAGACAGTCAAATGAATATGAAAATTCTAATTATTATTACATTACTTACTTTGATTTTCTCGTGTAAATTCAAAGAAAAAACATTCGTTGAAAATTCAACAACAAAAGTAAATGGACAAAATAATAAAATTGACCGTCTTGATACTTTTCAAAATCCGAACATCCAATTTTTTAGAGACAGTTTACTAAATGATAAATATGGCGTTATTGACAATTATTTTAAAATATATAAGACAGATACTTGTGGAAGTAGTAATCTAAAAATTTCAGAACTTAAAGAAGAATTTGAAGGAATTAGAATTATAAAGGGAATTAGAAACAACAAAGCAAAAGATACAATTTTTATAATGCCGAGATTTAATATGTGTGAAGCTGGAACATATTGTTTTTTTGATAAAAAATTGCCACGACTTGTTACAGATAGCTATTGTTGTCAACCCGACAATATATTTGTTGTTGACGACATAGACGAAGATGGAATTAGAGAAATTGGAATATATTATTCTTCTTGCACAAGTCGTTACAAATCTTTGATAATTTATTCGCTAAAACAAAATAATTGGAACGAAATTGCTACTTCTGATTTTGATGTTTTAACTCAAGACCCAACGAAAGTGAAATTTGAAAATTTGGTTAGAAAAATAAACAAAAATAAATTCAAAATTTGCAACTTTATAGAAGGACAAACTAAATGGGAAATGATAACAATGAAATAATTACAGCAGCTAACAGCCGTTTGTAGCAATTGCTAGGCTTGGCTTGTGTTCGGAATTTTCTCCGAAAATTCCACGAGGAGTTTTGTACTTGTAATCTTTTGTCTTAAATTTACGCAACTGCCACAAGCGGCAAC
>PKEA01000054.1 GCA_002862805.1 Flavobacteriaceae bacterium
TTACCGTTTGTGGATTTTTTTCTTCAAAGACTTGATGAATATAAGTTCCCATTATTACACCATCATCTGTTGCTATTCCAAACAAAGCAATAAAACCTACCCAAACTGCAACACTTAAATTAATGGAATGCATTTGGAATAAATCTCGCATGTTTACATCTGCAATTGTAAAATTCATAAACCAGCCTTGACCATATAGCCATAACATGATAAATCCACCTGCAAAAGCAACAAAAACTCCAGAGAAATGGATGGACGATGCAATAACCGTTTTGAATTGAAAATAGAGTAATAAAAAGATAACAACCAAACAAATTGGAATTACAATAGAAAGCCTTTTCATAGCTCTAATTTGATTTTCGTAACTTCCTGAAAACTTATAGTTCACTCCTTGAGGGACTGTTAATTCGCCCAAATCGATTTTAGCTTGAATAGCTTTTTGTGCATCATTCACTACATCGACTTCTGCATATCCATCATTTTTATCGAAAAGTACAAATCCAACCAAAAAAGTATCTTCACTTTTAATCGCTTGAGGTCCTTTTTTGTATTCAAACTGTACCAATTGCCCTAATGGAATTTGTGCTCCAGTTGGAGTTGCAACTAATATTTTACTCAGAGCTTCGGGGCTATCTCTCAATTCTCTAGGATAACGAACTCGAATAGGGTAACGTTCCCGACCTTCAACCGTTGAAGAAATTTTCATTCCACCAATTGCTGTTTCTATTGTTTGTTGGATATCTTCTACATTTAGACCAAAACGTGCAATTTTTTCTCTGTCAATGTTCAAATGTAAATAAGGTTTTCCAACAATTCTATCCGCAAAAACTGCTTCACGTTTTACGGAAGGCACTTCTTTAATAATGGCTTCCAATTCTAAACCGAATTCTTCAATTGTTTTTAAATCGGGACCAAAAACTTTTATTCCCATAGGTGCTCTCATACCGGTTTGGAGCATTACCAAACGTGTTTCTATAGGTTGTAATTTAGGAGCTGATGTAACACCAGGTATCTTTGATGCTTTTACAATTTCATTCCAAATATCATCTGGTGATTGAATTATATCTCGCCAATTTCTATAGAAAGTACCATCATCATCTGGAATAAGGTTTTTAATCGAAATAGCCTGTTTTAAAGCCTCATCATGTGAAAGACTATCTCCAGATTTTGTAATGAAACGTCCTTTATTGTCTGTCTTAAATCGCATTCGATGCCCATCAGGATCTAAAATGAATTCTGGTTTATAATTGATAATATTTTCATACATAGAAATAGGAGCAGGGTCTAAAGCACTTTCTACACGTCCTAATTTACCAACAGCCATATCGACTTCGGGAATATGATTCAAAATCATATCTAATTGACCAACCACTTTTCTGTTTTGTTCTACACCTGCATGAGGCATTGATGTTGGCATTAACAAATAACTTCCTTCGTTAAGCGTTGGCATAAATTCAGAACCAATACCCGGAAATGTATGAGCAGGAACTGACCATACTTTAGTTTCTCTAATATTCCAACCTAATTTATCAAATCCTTTAGCTACAAAACCGAATGTACTGTCAAAACCTATCCATACCAACAAACCGAATAGTAATGTTATCATTGGTAATAACATGAATTTGCCCTTATTTTCTAAACACCAACGCAGTACTTTTTCGTAGGAACTTACAATATATAGGAGTGCACCTATTATTATTCCTAACAAAACAATTACAAATAGATAATTACCTATAATACTTATTTGCGGGCCTAATGGCATCCATTCTTCCGTAAGGAAAAAAGAAACAATAAATAATACTATTGCTAAATTAAAATGCTTTGTATAGGTTTGGAATTTTTGAGGAATTTTGTGACTGAACAAGTCATACATTCCCATAAAAGTTAATCCCAATGGAATCCAAATTTTGAAATAAATACTTAATAAAATACCTCCTGAAATAAATACATATGACCAGAAACGTTTTACCCTTTTTTTATCATAATCTATCCCAAATAAATAATTAGCTAAAGAGGGAAGCACTACAATTCCAAGTACAAAAGCTCCTAATAGAGCAAAGGTTTTAGTAAATGCTAATGGTCTAAACAATTTACCCTCGGCAGATTCCATTGCAAAAACAGGAATAAAACTAACCACCGTAGTTGCTAAAGCAGTTGTAATAGCAGAAACAACTTCAGTAGTTGCTTCATAAATTACTTGCATAAGTTTTGCCCCTTTTGCCCCTTCATTATGTGGCATTTCGAGATGTCTAATAATATTTTCGACAAAGACGACTCCAACATCTACCATTACTCCAATAGCAATAGCAATACCGGATAATGCAACAACATTTGCATCTACACCAGCATAACGCATGACAATAAAAGTCATTAAAACACCAACGGGTAATAAACTGGAAATTATTAAAGAGGCTCTTAAATTAAAAACTAAAAGCAAAACAACAATAATACTAATTAGAACTTCATGAGAAAGTGCTGTTTCTAACGTTCCTATTGTTTCATGAATTAAATCTGTTCGATCATAAAAAGGAACAATTGTTAATTGACTTACAACACCATTAGCTAATGTTTTTTTAGGTAAACCAGATGCAATTTCACTGATTTTAGATTTTACACCATTAATTACTTCTAATGGATTAGAGCCATATCGTGCAATGACAACACCACCAACCACTTCAGCACCACCTTTATCTAAAATTCCTCTTCTAGTTGACGGTCCTAATGCAACTACACCTATATCTTTTATTCTTATTGGAACATTATCTTTAACTGCAACAACAGCCAATTCAATGTCTTCTACTTTTTTCACATAACCAAGACCTCTAACTAAATATTCGGCTTGGTTGATTTCAATAGTTTTTGCACCAACATCTTTATTTGATTTTTGAACGGCAGTCATAACTTGCATCAAACTGATATTATAAGCTTTCAACGCATCAGGGTTAACATCAATTTGATACTCTTTGACAAAGCCTCCAATAGATGCTACTTCTGAAACTCCTTTAACCGCATTTAAACCATATTTAATATAGAAATCTTGTGCCGTTCTAATTTCTTGTAAATCCCAACCACCTGTTGGATTACCATCTTTATCCCTACCTTCAACCGTATACCAATACACTTGCCCTAAAGCGGTTGCATCTGGACCAAGTGATGGTTTTACATTTTCAGGTAGTAAACTATTAGGTAATGAATTTAATTTTTCAAGTATTCTGGATCTAGACCAGTAGAATTCGATATCATCATCGAAGATTATATAAATACTTGAAAAACCAAAAATAGAATTACTTCTAATGGATTTTACACCTGGAATACCTAATAAATAGGTAGTTAAAGGGTAAGATATTTGGTCTTCAATA
>PKEA01000002.1 GCA_002862805.1 Flavobacteriaceae bacterium
AGCACCAATACGAGGTATAATTGCATCAAAACCTTGTAAACGTTGGTTTTTATATACAATTGTTGGGTTTTTTTTCTCAATTACTAAATCACATTTTAAGTGATCTATAACATGCATTTCATGTCCCAGTTTTTCACCAGCTTCAACAAGTCTTTTAGTAGAGTATAAATTTGAGTTTCTCGATAAAATCGCAATCTTCATTCGTTCTTTAAAGTATTAATTATTATTTTCTTATGAATTTTGAAAAGGTAGCAAAAATAGAATTAAAAAAGAAAGAAATACTATTTATTTACAATTGTTTAATAAATGTATCTAAGATTTTTTATTTTTACAAAACTAATCTATTAAAAGTGGAGAAAAATCCTTGGAATAAAACGAATCAATGGAATAATGAACTTGAAGTTTTAAAGGCAATCGTTGTTAAAACAAATCTTAAAGAAGTAATTAAATGGGGCGGTCCTGTTTATACTCATAATGGAAAAAATGTAATTGGAATTGGAGGTTTTAAGTCCTATTTTGGTATTTGGTTTTTTAATGGAGTTTTTCTTAAGGATGAAAAAAAACTATTAGTCAACGCCCAAGAAGGCATTACAAAGTCATTACGCCAAATGCTTTTTAATTCAATTGATGAAATTGATGAAAAAACAATTTTAAACTATATTAATGAAGCCATTTTAATTGAAGAAAAAGGCTTAGTTATTAAACCTACAAAGAAAGAGCAAATTACTTCACCTTATTTAAATGATATTTTCATTAAGAACAACGAATTACAACTTGCTTTTAGTGAATTTACACCATATAAGCAAAAGGAATTTATTGAATATATTGAAAGCGCTAAGCAAGAGAAAACAAAACTAATACGATTAGAAAAAATAAAACCGATGATTCTTTCGAATATCGGTTTAAATGATAAATATAGAAAATAATTATTTCTTTTCTGATAGTTTAGAAGTCATTTCTAAAGAAATTGCAGAGCGTTCCATTTTAATTTTTCCTGCCATTGTTTCAACAACAACAGTCCCTTCAGACATTTCGGCAATTTTTCCATGAATTCCTGATTTTGTAATAACTTTATCTCCAGTTTTTAAACCTGCTTCAAAAGCTTTTTCTTTTTTAACTCTTTGCTGTTGAGGGCGAATCATTAAAAAGTAAAATATTGCTATCATTAACAATAATTGTATCGCTAAGGTTGTTGTCATTTCTTATTTTTTTTTGTTATTAAATATTATTTAGATTTTGGTGTAACATTTGCTTTAATATTAAAAACCTCATTACCCATTTCAGTATTTGTTGTTAAAGTAACTGTTTTACTTTGTTGCCCTGGTTTACCATTAGAATTAAAAGAAACTTTTATTGGAGCAGATTGACCTGGAGCAATAGGTTCTTTAGGTGGTTCTGGTACTGTACATCCACAACTTCCTTTTGCATCAGCAATAATTAAATCTGCTTCTCCAACATTTTTTACTATAAATTCTACATCTACAACATCACCTTCATTAATAGTTCCAAAATCGTGTTCAAGTTTATCTAATTCAATTTTTGGAAATTTTCCTGCTAAAGCTTTTTCCGCTTCAACTGATTTCATGTCTTGTTCTGTTATTTTTGAAGAACCTTTTTCATTGCACGCAATAAGTGTTGTAACTAATAAAGCTAAACTTAATGTCTTTTTTAACATAACTAAATTTTTAATTTTTATAATAATCCTCTACCTGTTTTCACAAGCTTATCTTCTGTTTTTAAATCTTTTACTAAATTATCTAAAATTCCGTTGATAAAAATACTACTTTTTGGTGTAGAATACTCTTTTGCAATTTCTAAATATTCGTTAATTGTAACCTTAACAGGAATTGATGGAAATTTTAAAAACTCACAAATAGCCATTTTTAGAATTATTGTGTCTATTTCTGCAATTCTTTCTGTATCCCAGTTAGGAGTTTTATCAATATACTGTTTAGATAACTCAACTTCATTTAAAACGGTTTTACGGAAAAGAGCTTTTGCATAATCTTTATCGTCTTCGTCTTTATAAAGTTTTGTTACTTTAAATTCTTCTTGAGTTTCTTTGACTTGTTTAATTTGCTTAAGAATCATGGTATTTACTAATGGAACATCATCTAACCATGTTAATTTATATTCTTCCAAATATTCGTAAAGTTTTTCATTTGGAGCAATAATTTGAGTGAACAAATCTGCAATAAAAAATTTATCTTCATCAAAAGTTGATTTCGATTTACTCATATAGTCAATATATAATTGACTTTCTTTTACTGCATCAATTAAAAACAAAATAATATCATCATTTTGTTTCCAATTATTGATTTTTCGAGCATCAATTTTATCCAATAGCGATTCACTATTCTTTAAAAGTTGAAGAAATTTATTTTGAGTAAATTTAGAAGATGGATTCTTTTCTTCTTTTGTAGCTAAATGTTTTTTTGAAACTAAATCTAAATACTCTTCTTCTTTACTTTGAATTTCAATTAATGCTGATAACATTAACAAATACAAATCTTGCATACTTTCGATACTTGCAAATAAGAATTTCTCCTCTTTTTCTAGATTATCAGATTGATGTTGGTGCATTGCATAAATCGTTTGCATCACCTTTATCCTTATATGTCTTCTATTTAACATACTACTTAAAGAACTTTTAAAATTAACAAAGCGAAAGAAAAATTCTTTCGCTTTGCAAAAATACAATATTATTTACTATTATTTATTCTGAATTTCTTTTTTTCTATCGTCAATTCTTTTTTGAGCAATTGAAAAAGCAGCTTGGTGAGTTGTAATATTATTATCATCAGCAAATTTGAAAATCTCTAAAGCTGTGTTATAGATATTTTCTGTTTTTTCCATTACTTGAGCATTTGTCCATTTTACCAATTCAGAGTAAACGTTAATTACACCACCAGCATTAATTAAAAAATCAGGAGCATATAAAATTCCTTTTTCTTTTAATAATTTACCATGAGTAACTTCATTTGCTAATTGGTTATTTGCAGCTCCTGCTATAATTTTAGCTTGAATTCTATTAATTGTTT
>PKEA01000080.1 GCA_002862805.1 Flavobacteriaceae bacterium
TTTTCATTGATTTTGTATTCAATATATTCAAATTCTCTTGAAAATTCCTTTTTTTCAATATCCTTGGAAGTTTTTAAATAATGCTGTAAAGTATCATTTTTGATTGTTTCAAGAATTAATTTTTCGTTTCTTAAATTTATATTTTCGGTGTATTTTTTCCAATTTTCTTCAACATTTTTACTTGAACTTTCTAAATTCGAAATCACACTATTTTTATAAAAATAGTAACCAACTACACAAATTAAAACAAAACCAATTATCGTTATTAAACAACCTTTTAAAATTTTCATATTAGTGATTTATACTTACTTAGTTTTCGTTTTTCAGAGGCACAATTACTGGTAACGTTAGGCCGCTTGTGGCAGTTGCGTAAATTTATAACAAAAGATTACAAGTACAAAACTCCTCGTGGAATTTTTGGAGAAAATTCCGAACACAAGCCAAGCCTAGCAATTGCTACAAACGGCTGTTGTACCACGTTATTCTTCATAAATACATTCATTCCTCACTTTAACTCCATTTTTCTCAAGTTTCAGTTTAAACTCAATCCATTTTTCATCACTTAAGGTTCCAGCAGGATATAATTTTTCTTTGAAATTCTTTTCAATAACTCTCAAACAATTCGGCATTTTTCCTTGTGTTTCGAATGTTACTTCTTTAATGTTACTTATTTTATAGATGTCTTGTTTCCATATAAGGTTATGATTTTTAATGATTAGGAAATCTTTATCTAGACTGAAATAATGCATTAACCAAGAATTAAAGTAAAACCAAAAGAAACTAAAAACCAAAAAGCCTATCCAAAAATTAATATTAGTTGGAACTTTACCTTTAGAGAATACCATAAATAAAAAAAAGAAAATTAATCCCCAAAGACTTATTCCTCTTAAACTTGTCCATTGATTGCCTTTGAAATCTTCAGTTTTTATAAAACGAATTAATTTAGGCTCAATTTTATTATTTTCAGGTTTTGAAAATTCTCCCTTTTCAATTACAACTTTTTGAAGAAAATATTTTATTTCCCAACTATTTTGGTACATATCATTAAAAAAATATTTTACAGAATTATCCTTAAATTTAATTC
Organism: Flavobacteriaceae bacterium; assembly: GCA_002862805.1. Lineage (GTDB taxonomy): Bacteria > Bacteroidota > Bacteroidia > Flavobacteriales > Flavobacteriaceae > Flavobacterium. Next base: position 1,085 of record PKEA01000080.1, read on the forward strand.
TTGTTCCTTCCATAGGAAAAGTTATTAAATATTTAAAAGGCATTTTACCCGTAAGGTATACTTTTTTAATGTCTGAAATTAAATATTCATTTTTATTAAATGTTATTTTATGATTATCAATTTTTATAGTTGGTGAATTTCTAAAATATTGCCAAACTGTATAAAAAGCCATTAAGATTACGGCAATACCAAATAAAAGCATAAATAAAGTTTTGATTTCTGATTTTCCTTTATTTATTAAATCAAAATAGGTGTATATCATAAAAGTTCCTAATGCATTAAAAAATAGAAACGCAAAAGAAATCGATAGGTAGAATTTTAAGAAATTTCGTTTTGTAGTAATCATTGGTTTATAATGTGGTACAACGTTTCGCAGCTAAATTATGTGGCGATAATAAAGCTACGACTAACACAAATATAAACAAACTTTTAAATAAGCATTATATTTTCGGCTAATAAAAACCAAGCCAAAAGCCATAGAATTTAACTGCTGTTATACCTTCGGTTTTTTATTTATTCTAATTTTCACGTTTAATTATTCGGTTTAATTTCCGCGCCGCTTTAAAGTCGGGAACAATTTTAAAATTATATATTATGTCAGAAAAAATTAACTTAGTAATTCCTAAAAAAACATATAAAAAACTTGATAAAATTCAAAAACTATTGAGTAAAGCTGAAAAAATAAACATCAAACTTAATAAGTTTAATTTAAAATTATCAGTTAGCAAAACTTGTTAAATATTTATCTAATAATTCTTGTGCTATTTTTGTTAAATTATTAATGTCTGTGTCGGGATTTTTATTAACGTATTCGTTAGATATTTTATTTAAACTAACTCTTACGTTTTCTAGATTATCTCTTACATATTCAGTTCTTTTTAACATTCCGTTTACTGTACCATCACCGTTATATGGATTTTCGTTTATTAATCTTTCAACTTCTGTTGTTAATTTTTGTTCGATTTCTTTCATGTTTATGTTTTTTGGTTCTTTAAACTGAGGTATAACGTTATCTCGCTTGGCTTAGTGCCGAGTTATGAAAAAATAATTTCTAATTAAAAATAAACATAATGAAAAACGATATAAACGAAAATAAGGCATTGAGCCAAACGAGTGTTAGCAAATCGGTCTTGCTTACCGATAAATGCAAAATTGATTTTTTAGAATATTACTGGAAAAATTACATAGGTAAAACTAGGTTTTTAAATCAAAAATCAGAAACAGAAGAGTTTTTCAATTCGCTATACCCAACATTCAAAAACGCATTAATAATAGAATTTTTTGATAGTATTGGAATTTATATCGATAGTGGATATTACGCTAAAGAACTTCTTTGTTCTGGAATAGAATCGCCTAAATTTAAAATAGGATTTATAAGTTTAGGAACGGCTTTTTTTGATAGAAACGATGCTATTTCGTCTGCTATTTTAAAAGCAAATAGTCTTTATAACGAAAATGTTGTTTAGACTGTTTGCTAACTTGTTTATATGTATGATGTAGTCATACATATATGCCCAATTTTGGCTGTATATGTATGATAAGCATCATACTTTTTTCTAACCCAAATCTAAATAAAATTTTTTATATTTAATTCATAAT
>PKEA01000009.1 GCA_002862805.1 Flavobacteriaceae bacterium
AAATGATTTTACACCACCTACTAGTAATCTTGGTATTTGACCCACTATTTCTTTAGTGTTTTTTATTTTAATTCCAAATTGTAACATTTTCCAATGAACAAATGTATGTTCATACGGATATTTTTGTCCGATTATGTGTGCTCTTTCTAAATGAAACCAAGACTTTTGTAAATTGTTTTCCTTAAAATTATTCTTTGCTAATTCTAGTTCAGCATTATAAAAAGGTTTCAATTTTGAAGGCATATTAGTATTTACTTTCATCTTTATTTTTTGTTATAAATTATTAATGAACGTGTTCTCCACCACCTTTTGAAGCTGCTAATAAATAGAATGCTCCTTTGACTACAATTTTTGCATTTGTTTGAATTTCATCTACTAATTTAACTTCAGTATATCCTAAATCGGTTGTTCCAGGAACTACTTCAATTGCTTTAAAGTGTACTTCGTCGTGTTCTTTTTCGGTAGCTTCTTCGTCATGATTATGTGCTTCTCCTTCTTTATGAACGTGTGCTTCTTTTTTTGCTTTTGGAGTTTCTTCTGTATGTTCTTCTTGCATATAAATATAATATTTATCTCCGTTTCTTACAATTGCGTCTTTAGGCAATGCTTGTACCGTTTGATTCGTAATATTAATATTAGCTGCAACATACATTCCAGAAATTAAATCTTTTGTATCACTTTCATTGATCTTGGCATGTACTGCAACCGATTTACTTTCGTTTGAAAAGGATTTGTTAATACCAAATATTTTTCCTTTAATGACTTTATTCGATTGATTGGTTAGTACGAAATCAACTTCTTGACCAATAGAAATTTTACTCATGTCTTTTTCAAAAACGTTCAAATCGAGGTGCATTTGTGTGTTGTCAATTACTTCAAAAAGAGTAATTCCTGTGTCTGCAAAAGCTCCTTTTGTAATATCTATTTTACCCACATAACCACTTATAGGAGCAATGATAGGAATGATAGAAGAGTTTCCTGATAGACTTACATTTAATGCTTGTAATTTGTTTTTGGCTGCTTGTGCTCTTGCTCTTTCAGTTGCCAATTTAGCTTTTACTTCTTGGAATACTTTGCGAGGATTTACATCTTCTTCACTCAAAGTTTTTTGACGATTGTATTCTAATTGTAAATATTCAATATTTGCTACAGCAGAATTGTAATCTTCTTGCATTTCAGCAACTTCAAGGTTTTGAAGTGTAGCCAAAGTTTTTCCTTTTGTTACATAAGTACCTTCTAATACAAAGATGTCTTTTACAACTCCACCAATTAAGGTTGAAACATCTGCTCGGTTTTGAGGTGGAACAGTTGTGTAACCATTGACTTTGATGATTGTATTGAGGTTTTTCATTTCAATACTACCCATTTCAATGCCTACGGTTTCGAATTGAGCTGTTGTTAATGCTACTTCTGTTTCCGATTTTTCTTCTTCATGTTCTTCTTCTGTTTTCTTTTCTCCACATGAGTTTAGAATCAAGAGGAAAGAAGAAAGAAGAAATATTTTAAAAATTGAACCTATTTTATAATTTGGTTTTAAAGATATATTGATCATTATCGTGAGTATTAATTGTTATTGAAAGATGGAAATTGCATTTGAATAGCACTTTGATTGTAAGCGTTTACTGCTTCGATATTTTGCTTTTTTATATCAATGGCTTGATTTAAGAAACTGATGTAAGACCAGTAACTCATATCGCCATTAGCATAACTTTTTTGAGCTGTAGCGATTATCTGTTCTGCGTATTTTAATCCTTCATTTTCAAAATATTGTATTGCTTTTTCTTGTTTAGAAAATTGGTTTACTAGTTGTTCTTTTTGCAATTTTAAAGTCAGTTTCGTTTTATCTAATTCTAATTCCGATTGCAACCTACTAATTTCAGAAGCTTTAGCACGAGCTGTATTTGCACCACTAAACAAAGGAATTTGTAAACCAACTGTAAACCCTTGAAAATAAGATTCTTTATTTAATGTTTGACCAAAGTATCCCAAACCTAATTTTGGTGTTCTCATTTTCTTAAACGCATTTGATTCTTTTTCAAAAACCATTGCTTGTTGCGTATAATAGTCATTAACTAATGTTTCTACCTTATTTTCATTTAAAGCAGCTGCATGTATATATTTTAAAGGAGTTGTACTCTCTGGAAGTATATTTTCATTTGTCTGTATAAAATACTGTAACTGTTTTTGGTAGATTACTAAATCAAGTAACATTTGTGCTTTTAAGGTTTCAATTTCCTTTACTTTTGCTTTTGCACTAATTACTTCTATGTTTCCGCTTTCACCTGTTTTAAAACGAAGTTCTGCATTTTTTAGAAATTTTGAATATACTTCATATAATTCATCATTTAGCTTTTGGATTGAAATTCCATATAAATATTGATAGTAAGCAATAGTTACTGCTTTTTCGATTTCATATTCCGATAATGCTTTTTGTTTTTCAGCTAGTTTTGCTAATTCTTCTTGAAGCTGTCTATTTGCTTTTGTACTTCCACCAATTGGGAAGTATTGTTGAATACTAATATTATTGTCATAATCTACACTATTGTATTGACCGCCCATATATTCAATTTGCAAAGGATCTGCTTGAAAAGCTGTTTTCTTAAGAACTGTTTGTTTTTCAATTTCCTTATCGGCAATTTTTAAATCCATATTATTGGTTTTAGCCATTGTAATAGCTTGTTCT
>PKEA01000024.1 GCA_002862805.1 Flavobacteriaceae bacterium
CCAAGCCAAAACAAATATAACGCAAACTTTTGAATTTTCGGAGACTCGAGCACTTTGTGCGAACTGGCGAAGCAAAATTCGGAAGTATGCCCTTGCCTAAGCCATTTTTTTTAACTGCTGTTATGGTGCGTTTTTTATTTTCTCAATACTTTCCAAATAATTATTAGGAATATTAAAATACCCAAGCCAATTCCGACATATTTGATTGTGTTGTTTTCGTTCAGGTTGTTGTTTTGAGTTTTTTTAAAATGTTCATCTACAACTTCTTTAGTCATTGTGAACGCTTTTTGAAATTCGTATTTTTCTATAACAAATTGTTCGGTTTGTGGGTCAAATCCAGTAAATCCATTTTCTAATAACACGTTAGAAATTATCTTTATTTCATTGCTAATGTTGTCTACGCTATTTGAATCCCAATATGGTAACGAAATTGCAATTTGACTATTGTACATTGAAACTTGATAAGACGGAAAATTAAGTTCAATTATTTCATCTGTTTTACTTTCAAAAACTTCAAATTTCAAACCTTTTTCTTCTAAAATAGATTTTAATTTCCACATTAAATCTTTAGAAATATAAATTTCGTCTGTTTTTTTTGGTTCGGTTGTTTCAAGAATCGGATATATGTTTTCCGTATTCAAATGTTTCTTTTTTATAAAATATATTTCGTAACTCACATCGGTTTTTTTAAAATGCACTATAACGTTCTCGCGCTTGGCGTCAGTTGCGAACTTCGGAACTGATTATTTTCTGTTAAAGATAATATTTCTTGCGAAACGTGAACGTGAATTTACCACAAAATTCGCAATTGCGCCAAACGTGTGTTGGCAGATCGGCTTTTTTTATGCAATTTTTTCTATTCTGCAATTTTCGCACAACGGATAACTTTCAACAAACTCTTTTATTTGAGTTTTCATTTTATCAAAGGATTGTCCGTAAAAATATAAAGCAATACCATTCTCATTTTCCCAGTTTCTATTTACAATATATTCTGTTTCTGTTAGCCTATGAATTTCTGTAATTACAAAGTTAATATCGCATTCTTCGTAAACATTTTTCGGCAAATTTATTCCGTCAAGATAAATTCCAATTCCTTCTAATTTTCCAAAATTGATTTTTTCTTGAGTTTTCTCTACGTTCATTACAGAACCTTTTGGTGCTCCAAGATTTTCTAATTTCTCAATTATTTTATTTATAGCGGTTCTATCAATTTCAGTTCCGTTAAGTTTTATTTCAACGTCACAATAATCAATTTCTCCACTTTTTTCCTGCATAGTTCCTCCACCAGAAACCTCTCCAATATTTTCCGCAACTAAAAGTTCATCTAAAGGATCTTCATAAATTTCTCCTCTGTCAATTGGCATAATTTTGTCATTTAAAGTTGCCACAATGAAATTTGATTCTTCAATTTTTTCTTTTTTGAATAATCCTCCGAGTAATTTCTTTATCATAATTCTCTTTTTCTACGTTTTTTTTTAAGCTGTCTGCCAACGTTTTGCAGCTAAATTTCTGTGGCGATAATTAAGCTACGACTAATACAAATATAAACAAAACATTTAATAAGCAGAATATTTTCGGCTGACAAAAACTATTTAAAGCCATAGAATTTAACTGCTGTTATAAAACGGTTTAATTTCCGCACCGCTTAAGTCGGATTTAATTATAAATTATTAAGTTATGAAACGATATTAAAAACAAAGCTCGCTATAAATAACGAGCAATGTCTGAAAAGATAATAACTAAGTTCGACTTAATTAGTCTTTTTTCGATTCGCTTACAATTAAGTACACGAACACTAAAGCAATAATTGTTTCCATGTTATCTCAACATTAAAAGTTAAACTTAGATTATCCCAGTAGGCGAGACGCCTTTAAAAACCTCGTTTTTTCGGGCGAGGTTTTTATCATAATGAGAGAACCATTTAACATATTGTAAACATGGTTTATTATTAATATTAAATTACTTATTTATGATTAAGATTATTAAGTACGCATTATCTAAGGATTGTCCTAAAGAAACAAAAGTTATTTTTTGGACTCATTTTTCTGGATTAGTATTTTCGATTCTAAGTTTTCTATTCGTTCTTCTAATTTTTTTGAATCGTCTTTAGAGTCAAAGTAAACATAAACAGCAAACAAAAAAGATATGAAAGCAAAAAAATGCGGCAACCATTTAGTTTTTAAGAGCCATTTATTTAGATTATTTGAAACTTTCAGATTTTCTAATTCGGCTATGCGTTTTTTATTTTCAAATTCTAATTTTTCATTTTCATTTTCTAAATATTTAATCCAACCACCTTGATTTATTACTTCACTACCAAACTTAGTTAATATAATATCTAAACTATTGGAAAAAGATTTTTGAATAAATTTATAATCATCAGTCATTAAATTAATTATCTGTCTGTATTTTACAAACTCAGTGTAATTATTAAAATCATCTTCATCTAAAATCCTTGGGTTTTTAACAGATGATATATCAGAAAGTATTTTGTCAATTTCTTTTTCCATTTTTATGTATTCTATACGACTGCAACTTAACTGTTTTATAACGTTTTGCAGCTAAAAGAAGTGGCGACGAGCCAAAACCAAGCCAAAACAAATATAACGCAAACTTTTGAATTTTCGGAGACTCGAGCACTTTGTGCGAACTGGCGAAGCAAAATTCGG
>PKEA01000039.1 GCA_002862805.1 Flavobacteriaceae bacterium
TTGGAGCTGTATTGTGAAAAGAATTGCCATGGGATCATTCTAGCGGACTACGTGATGCAAAATAAGAGGAACAGAATATTGAAATAGGAATAAAACAATCTTCATTACAAGAACAATCACTACACACAACATCGGTTAAGCCAAATGCCCTAAAATAGAGCCAATCAGAAAAGATAGGTTAATATTAAAATTTATTCTTAAATTGCAATCTAATAGAGACGAGGCGGGCACTTGTGCTTAGCCGAGGAACGTTAGCGGCAAGCGCATTACTATTTGCAAAAACAAACGATAATAAAATGAAAGAAACATTTTCCTTAAGAATATCATTCATAATCATTTCTCTTCTAATACTTTTTACATATTCTTCAGAAATATATTTTATGCCTAACTATATAGATCGACCAGATAAGTGGCATTTATTGATTCCGATGATAGTATTTTATTCTGCAATAATATTGAATATTATTTGGACACTTTTAAAGAAGAATATTGGAATTCAAAAAAGAGAAATGTTGATTTGCGCAATAATAACTCTTTTTGGTTTTGCAATGTTGAACAACCCAAAAGGAATCTCTCAAATTTTGGGATACTCAATCGTATTCACAATGTTTATTGTTAAAATTGGACGCTTAATTATAAAACGTAAACTGAATAATGAATAAACTCAATCTAATAAAACCTTCCGAAATTAACATCCAAAATATTATGCCAGCCGCTAACAGCCGTTTGTAGCAATTGCTTGGCTTGGCTTGTGTTCGGAATTTTCTCCGAAAATTCCATGAGGAGTTTTGTACTTGTAATCTTTTGTTATAAATTTACGCAACTGCCACAAGCGGCAACACGTTACCAGCAATATTAACCAACATCATAGAACAAACAGAATAAATGAGAAAAACGATTTTTATATTTTTAATAGGTTTGACATTTCAAGTAAATGCTCAAAATTTATTTCCAGTAAAATTAGACAACTGTAAAACTGACAAATTTTGTCTTGATTGTGGTGATACTAAAGCTGGATATGAAGAACAAGAATTTTTAAAACTACAAGACAAACTTAACAAAGAATTGAACCTTCAAGGAATCAAAGGTGCAGTAAAATTTCAAGTACTTGTTGATTCAAAAGGACGAGCTTGTGTTTTAAGTCACACAGACCAATCAAATAATCCTATTTCTTTAAAAGTAGTTGAGGAACTTAATAAATTTAAAAAATGGACACCTGCAATAACAGCAGGGAAAAAGGAAGAAAAGTCATCAATCAATATGATTTTTACAATAAATGAAAACAAAATTATTGGAAAGGTTGAACGTGTTGATATGACGTCTTTTAAAAAATCATTTGACAACGCAAAAGGACCTGAAATATTCAATAAAACATACAATTATAAAAATGAAAATCTAAAAAATTATAAAATAACTGTTTGGAATACAAAAAACTCAAATCTTCCAAACAATATGAATGACCATATTACAATTGACAAAAATGGATTAATTTGGTTGACAATCGATGAAGGTTTGGTAACTTTTGACGGTAAAGATTTTAAAAATGCAGAGCAAAACATTACTGATAAAGGAAAATTCTTTTCGTATTATGCGATTGCATCAGACAATAATAATATCAAATGGGTTTATGGAACAAACAATATTTATAGTTTTGACAATACCAAATGGACAAAATACGATCCAAAAGAAATTGGTATTGATGGAGCATATGAAATTGTAAATAATCCAAAAACAAGCGAAGTGTTTTTTTGTTCAGATGAAGGATTGACAATCTATAAAGATGGAAAATGGTCAAATATTAATAAAGATGAGGTAAAAGAATTTCCTTCAAACAGAGTAACTTTCGCTAGAAGAGATTCGAAAAACAGAATTTGGATAGGTACTTTCAGCGGAACTGTAATGATTGATGAAAATGGAAAGGCAACAAATTTTGAAAATACTCAAACTGTTTTAAAAGGCAAATGTATTACATCAATGGATGAAGATGATAACGGAAATCTTTATTTTACGCTTTATGAATTTGAAAGAAAGGAAAAAGGAAAAGTAAATAATGATGAAGGAATTGCAATTCGCTATTCAGACGGAACTTTTAAACAGTTTACCACCGAAAATTCTGGGATGCCATTCAATCACACTAATTGTGTTGTTTATGATAAAAATGAAAAAGTTCTTTGGATTTCCACAGACAGAGCTGGATTAATAAGATATGATCTTAAAAATGAATGGGAAAATTATCACAATGAAAACTCTGACATTCCAACATCTTACATTTCTACTATGACAATGGACGAAAATGGAAACTTATATTTAGCGACAAGACAGGGATTGGTGAAAATTGAAAGAAAATAAAAAATACTGCTGGTAACAGCAGTTTGGCAAAATGGCGGGTTTAGTGCTAAATTGAACATTCAGTTTTCAAATGAATATTAGTGCTATATTGAAAGTAATTGCTTCTAAGTCCGCCACTTCGCCAAGCAGCAAAACGTTGTGCGTAATCCACTTCGAATGGACTTTTCCCTCACCAATGCATAAGGCTTTTTTTTGATACGGAAACGGATTTATATATCGCTTTAAGTCTTTGCGATAGACATCGTTGAAAGTTTCA
>PKEA01000046.1 GCA_002862805.1 Flavobacteriaceae bacterium
GAATCCGCCGTAATTGCGGTTATACATTGTTGCCCACAGTATTTTTTTAATCGAAATCATAATCGTCAAAATCTGATTCTCCTCCGCTACCATTTCTATATCGATAAGCTAGAATTCCGATTACTATAATTGTCAATATTATCGGAAAATATTCTCGCATTATTTTAAAAGTTTTTTTGGAACTTCATAACTCGCTGCATATAACAATTCTTTTCCACTTGCTTTAAATTCCGTAAATGCTTTTCTGTACCATTTTGGGTCAGTTGCAACAGTATTAAAATCTTCAACAATCAGAACGCCATAAAAATCTCCGTCAATCCAAGGTTCAATTCCGTAAATTCCAAGTCCATTTTTTTCTACTCGGTCAAGTACAATTTCAAAGTCAGATTCCGAGAAATAATAAATCGATTCAGAGTCGAATCCATCATTCAGATTTTCAAGTCCATTAAACACATTAGCTTTTAAATATTCCAATTCTTTTATTCGGTCTTCTTCGCTATAATTTGCTAATTCCAATTCCGCTTCCTCATAAGTTTTCGGTTCAGTTTTCTTTTTTGAGTTACAACTCAATGTTAAAAGTCCGATTAATACTATTTGAAGCAGTTTTTTCATATTGTGGGCAACGTGTTGCCGCTTGTGGCAGTTGCGTAAATTTATAACAAAAGATTACAAGTACAAAACTCCTCGTGGAATTTTCGGAGAAAATTCCGAACACACACCGAGCCTAGCAATTGCTACAAACGGCTGTTAGCAGTAGTGATATTTTATTTAAGTTCAATTCCGTTATACAATCCTTTTTCGTCATCTATTTTTCCGTTGCATCTCAATTTTCCAGCTTCGCTTATTAAGTTAAGTGGTTTTTCAAATTTCATTCCGCTACTAATTTCCGCTTTTAGGTATAATTTATTTTCCTTTTTTGATAGTTTAAGATTATACTTATAGAAATCATTGTCGTTTGTGCAAAACTGTCGGAATTGAAAATAATATTTATTGTCATAAATTAGCAAAAAATCATTTTCTCCGTATTCAGTTTTTGCTTTTCCATTAGATTTACCGTCAAATACAATTTTCGCAGACTTATCATTGAAAATTTCGGCGTCATTTTCTCTATTTATTGTATAATAACCTTGATAAATTTTTACTTTTTCAACGTCAATTTCGTTTTCCGTTTCAACATTAATTGAAGTTAGTTCTATTATTTTTATTCTCTGATTTATTTTGTAAAATAAGAAAGTCGAAACAAGAATTATGCTCAAAAATAGTAACCATTTTTTTGCTTTTTTATTCATAATTTTTTTTTAAGATGCACGTCAAAATCATTACTGCTAACGTGTCGCGGCTTGCAGAAGTTGGGGAAAAGAAAGCCCAGAATTTTCGGTTAAGCAGTGATTCAAAAGCACAAAACAATCTTTAAATTAAACACTAAAACCCCAATTTTTGCAAACCGCTGTTGTGTGCTGTTTTTATTTTTTAGATGCTGTTTTCCTTTTTATTGGAACTCTTGTTAATTTCTTAACTTGTGTTCTTAAGTAATCTCTATCTGCATTTTCGCCTAGCATTAAATCAATATGATGATGGTTTGTTCCGATAGTTTCAATTTTAGCATCTTCAACATTTGGTAAATTTAATATTGTGCTTAATTGTTCCGTTAGTTTTTCTAAAGTTGCTTTTCCACAGCAAACATTTAATTTTTTATCAAAATGTTTTTCATCTTCATAATAATTTTTAAGTGTTGGTCTTCTATTACTAACATTATTACTTGTATTTAAAATTAATCTTCTTAAACCTTTTATTTCATCCATAATGTACTCTTGTTGCGACACTTCTTTTTTATCAATTTTAGCAACTTTAAATTCACCAAAGTGTTTTAAAAATGTACTAAAATGTGGGTCTTCAATTGATTTATTATGGGTTTTGATTATTTTGTCAATTAATTTTATTTTGAACTCCTCAATTTTATTAAATCGTAAATCTCTAGGATATTCAATATGTTCTATTGGAGAAGTATCAAAAGAATATGATGTATGATCATCTTTTATAATAATAGTTGGTTTGTCAAATGCTAATCGCAATCCAAGTTCGAACATAACATTTGGATTTTTCCCACTTACATCACAAACAACTATTGGATTATCGTAAAGATTTTGAATAATTCTTTTTTGAATTACTCCAATATCATCTGCGTTACTTACAATATTTGGTTCAAAACCAGCTTCTTCGATACAATTATTAATAATTTCCATAACATCATTCCAATGGCTTTCAGTGCAACCGTCGATTGCTGATATTGGCATAACAATTCCACATATTGGAGTAACTTCTTCTTTAACTTTTGTCATTTTTTCGATTTTAAATTGCTTTTGATTCTTGAGCTTTCTTCAAAATAGCACACAACGTGTTGCAGCTAAAAGAAGTGGCGACGAGCCAAAACCAAGCCAAAACAAATATAACGCAAACTTTTGAATTTTCGGAGAAAATTCGGAAGTATGCCCTTGCCTAAGCCATTACTTTTAAC